>JAPXTT010000012.1:0-12002 GCA_033812395.1 Leucobacter sp.
TGTTCATCTCGGTCGCGAGGTTGTGCCCTGCTGCCTCGGCTTGCTCGCCCGCAACCTGCGGGCAGATCACCACGTCGCCGAGCAGTCCGGCTGGGGTTTGCGCATCGGGTCGGCCCGGGCGCAACTCGTCCATAGGAAAGCTCAGCACGTCGGTTGCGCCCGGCTCATTCATCCATTCAATGTGTAGTCGCTCGATAGCCGACTCGTCGACCAGTGAGACCCCAAGGTCAGTGTCTGGGTGCACATGCAGCGATTCGAATACGAACCCCGTGAGGCGCTGCAGCACTGTCTCGTCAACCTCTACGCCCGACTCGTTGTTGATCTCGACGCTCATCGCTGCCCCTTCTTGCCGCCACCCTGGGGCGCATCGGCGTTTCTTTGCTCTTCGTATGCGGTGTAGGCGTCAACGATGCGCCCCACCAGGCTGTGCCGCACGATGTCGTCGGCAGTCAGCTCTGAAAAATGAATGTCGTCAACTCCGCGCAGAATACGGTTGACCACCCGCAGCCCGCTTGAGGCAAGCGGCAAGTCGACCTGTGTAATATCGCCGGTGACGACCATCTTCGAACCGTAGCCGAGACGAGTGAGAAACATCTTCATCTGCTCGGGAGTCGTGTTCTGTGCCTCATCAAGAATGACGAACGACTCGTTCAGCGTGCGCCCACGCATATAAGCGAGCGGTGCGACCTCGATGGTACCGCTTGCGATGAGCTTCGGCACCGCCTCGGGCTCCATCATCGAACCGACCGCGTCGAACAGCGGCCGCAGGTACGGATCAATTTTGTCTTCGAGGGTACCCGGCAAGTAGCCAAGCCGCTCCCCCGCTTCAACCGCGGGCCGCGTCAGAATGATCTTTGCTACCTCGCGCCGTTGCAGCGCCTGCACTGCCTTCGCCATTGCGAGGTAGGTCTTGCCCGTGCCCGCCGGGCCGATGCCGAACGTCACGGTGTGGTGCTCAATGCCGTCTACATATGCGCGTTGGCCCTGCGTCTGGGGCCGAATTGAGTTGCCACGCACACTAAGAATCGGCTCGCTGAGCACCTGGGCAGCGGTCGGCCCGTCGCCTCTCTGCACCATACGCGTCGCCTCGCGCACGTCATGGCGAGACACCGCCCCGCTACGTCTCGCCACCTCGAGCACGTCACTCACCACCTGCTCGGCAGCCTTCACCTGTGCGGCGGGGCCGGTGATCGTCAGCACGTGGTCGCGCGCGTGAAACTGCACGGCAGGGTGTTGAAGTTCGAGGTCGGCGATCAGCTGGTCGCGATGACCAAGAAACTGCGCAAGGTCGACACCTGTTAGCAGCACCGTTCGCTGGAGTTCTTGGTTGTAGCGGGCGTCGCCGGCATCGCTGCCCACAATCAAACCTGAGTCAGAAGCCAACGAGTTTGCCTTGCTCAATGTTCGCCAGCACGTGAGCGTGCACATGAAATACTGTCTGGCCGGCGCTTGCCCCATTGTTGAAGATCAACCGGTACTCACCGTTCGCGTGCTCCTCGGCGAGTTTCTTGGCAACCTCAACCATTTCGGCGAGCAGCGTGGGGTCACCCGCAGCGAGCGCGGTCACGTCGACGTATTCAGTGCTTTTCGGAATCACAAGAATGTGCACCGGAGCCTGCGGATTAATATCAGGAAACGCGATTACTCGATCAGTCTCGGCCAGCTTCTCAACCGGAATCACGCCCGAAACAATCTTGCTGAACACGGTCTCTTCTGCCATATCCCAATTCTATATGCGCAGTGTTTACCAGCGACCGAGCGCAGCATTCAACACGGCGAGCGCCGCTGGCCCGGCCGACGAGGTGCGAAGCACCGTGTCACCAAGAACGAGGATCACGGCTCCCGCCGCTTCAAGCGCATCGAGCTCTGCGTCGGCAAAGCCACCCTCAGGGCCGACCACCAGCATGATGCGCTGCGCAGCTGAGGAGTAACGCTGAGCCCAGTCGCTGAGCCGCAAGTCACCCCGCGGGTGCAGCACGAGCACCTCGGTATCGGCACGACTAGCCGCCTCGCAAAGCTCATTCAAGGTCAGTGGCTGCTCGACCAGTGGAATACACGCCCGCATAGACTGCTTTGCCGCCTCGCGGGCGATCCTCGCCCATTTTGCGACACCCTTTGCACGCTTCTCGGTGGCTCCTGCGCCATCCCACCGTGATACCGAGCGCTCAGCCTGCCACGGTACGATCGCGTCGACGCCGAACTCAGTTGCCTGTTCAACCGCTCGCTCGTCACGGTCGCCTTTCGCGAGTGCCTGCACGAGCACAAGCTCAGGGTGCGTGGCCTCACGAACCGTCATCGTCTCGATTCGCACGGCAAAGCGCTCACGATCAACCGAGACCACCTCACCCGCTGCCAGGCTGCCCCGACCGTCACCAATCATGGTGTGCTCACCGAGCCTGAGCCGCGCAACACGCACGGCATGCCTCGCCTCGTCACCCGAGATCTCGATAATGTTGCCGACGACAAACGCATCGCCACTCGACGCCTCGGTGTAATACAGGTTTGCCATGATCCTCGCTGCCCGTAATCGTCGCCAGAAACCCGCGGGTTAGCCAGCGCGGAAGAAGCGGTCGCGCATCTTTCCGAAGAAGCCCTGATGAAATTCACCAAGCGTCGGTGCCGGGTCTTTGCGCATGTCGCCGAGCTTACGCACGAGCTCACGCTCACGACTCGATAGCTTGGTGGGGGTGACGACCTGCACCGCAACTTTGAGGTCGCCACGGTTGGTCGAGTGCAATCCCTGAATACCGCGAGCCCTCACCGTAAGCACGTCACCCGACTGTGTGCCAGCTGGCACCTCGAACTGCACCTCACCGTCGAGCCCCGTGACCTTCGCCTCGGCACCCAGCATCGCGTCAACCATGCTGACCTGGGCCGTGGCGAGCAGATCGTTTCCGTCGCGACTAAACACATCATGGTGCATCACACGGAACTCAATAAACAGATCACCATTGGGGCCGCCACCAGGGCCAACCTCACCGCCGCCTCGCATCTGCATGCGGGTGCCAGTGTCGATGCCAGACGGAACATCAATCTTTACAGAGCGCCGCTCACGCACCCTGCCCTTGCCGCTGCACTGTACACACGGGTGCTCAATAGTCGTACCGTATGCGTGGCAGCTGCCGCATGGGTGCGCCGTCACTACGTTGCCAAATAGCGAACGAACCTGGCGCTGTACCTGCCCCGAGCCGCCGCAGACACTACAGGTGACGGGTGAGGTACCCGGCTGGCAGCATGAACCCTGGCAGGTATCGCAGAGCACAGCGGTGTTCACACTGATGTCACGCTGCGAGCCGAAGATCACCTCTGCGAGCTCGATATCGACGCGAATCATCGCATCATCGCCTCTTTCGGTGCGAGAACGTGGGCCGCGCTGGCCGCCGCCGAAACCCTGCCCAAAGAACGTCTCGAAGACGTCGCCGAAGCCCCCGAACCCGCCGTTGCCACCCTGGTCGCCACCCATGTCATAACGCTGGCGCTCATTCGGGTCGCTGAGCACATCATAGGCGTGTGTCACGCTCTTAAAGCGTTCGGCCGCTTCATCGCTCGGGTTCACATCAGGATGAAGTTGGCGTGCAAGTTTTCGGTACGCCTTCTTGATCTCGTCTGTGGTTGCTTCTCTCGACACGCCGAGCGTCTCGTAGTGGTCCGCCACGAATGGCCGCCTCTCATATTGCTGTGTTTGCCAGAAATTACTTTGTGTGCGAATGTAATCAGCTCTCGCCGATCGCCCCGCTCAGATAGCGAGCGACTGCCCGCACCGCCGCGATATTCGACGCATAGTCCATGCGAACCGGGCCAAGCACCCCGATACTTGATGAGGTCTCGCCCTCATGTTCGTAGCCGGTCGCGATGACCGCGGTGCCCTGCAGCCCGTAGGGTTCGTTCTCGCGGCCGATTGATGCGGCAACGTCGAGTCGATCACCCCTGTCACGACCCTCACGCGCAAGCTCGCCAAACAATCTGAGCAGCGTCACCTGCTCTTCGATCGCTTCAAGCACAGCGGGAAGTGTGCCAGAAAACTCACCGGGTCTTGACAGATTCGCGGCTCCTGCAATCGCGATTCGATCACTGCGGTTCGCGCGCAGCTGATCGAGCACGACATCGGAGACACGGCGCACAAGCTCGGCCTCGCCCTGTTGCGCCCACTCATCGAGGGATTCGGAAAGCGTAAGCATCGCTTCAACTGCGGCCTCCAGGTCGCGCCCCACAACCGCACCCGCGATTCGTTCGCGAAGCCCGTGCACCCACGCCTCGGTTACCAGCGCTGAGGGCAATGATGCTATCTGCTGCTCGACCACTCCCGTGCCCAGAATCAGCACACACAGCACCCGATTCTCGCCCACCGCAACGAGGTCAATATGTCGAACCTGGGTGCGCCTCAGCGAGGGGTACTGCACAACTGCGACCTGATTGGTGAGCTGCGCCAGCAGTCTCACGGTGCGTGCGAGCGCATCGTCGAGGTCTCTCGAATCACCCAGAAAGCGCTCAATCGCCGCACGCTGTGCCACGGTAAGTGGGCGAACACTCGCAAGCGTGTCAACATATAGGCGATAGCCTTTGTCAGTCGGCACGCGCCCCGAAGATGTATGCGGTGCCGCAATCAAATCTTCGTCTTCGAGCAGTGCCATGTCGTTGCGAATCGTGGCGGCCGAGACCCCGAAGCGATGTCGCTCAACAATGGTCTTGCTGCCGACCGGCTCATTCGTGGCCACGAAGTCGCCCACGATGGCGTGCAGCACAGCAAGGCTGCGCTCACTCACGCGATCGGCTGCCATGCTGCACCTCCCTCTGGCACTCACCCACTCTGAGTGCCAGTCTATCGCAGCATACCGTGTTGACTCCCTGCAGAATTACGCTGAAAGCAGCGTCAACTAGGCGCCAAGCAACTGATGCACCACAGTGTCGGCAAGTAGTCTGCCCCGCAGCGTTGGCACTATTCTCGGCGAGGATCCCCCGGCACCAAGCGCGGCGTGGCCGTCTATGAGGCCTTCGGCGATCAGGAGCGCAACCGCCTTGCGCTCTTCGGCTGTCAGTACCGTCACGTCGAGCCCATCAGAGATACGTGTCTCAAGCAGCACTCGCTCAACTCGCTGTGCCTCAGCGTCAAGCACCTCTCGGCCGTGTGCTGGCGACTGCCCCGAAGCAATACGCTGCGCGTAGGCGCGCGGGTGCTTCACATTCCACCAGCGCGTACCGCCGACGTGACTGTGAGCCCCAGGCCCCGCCCCCCACCAATCTGCGCCACTCCAGTACGAAAGATTGTGGCGAGACCGAGTTGAGGCTGAGCGCGACCAGTTCGAGATTTCGTACCATTCGTAGCCTGCCTCGCGCAGCATCATATCGGCGAGCTCATACATCTCAGCGTGCAGATCGTCGTCGGGCTCAGCCACCTCGCCGCGGCGAATCTGAGCAGCAAGCTTTGTGCCGGGCTCGACGATGAGGGCATACGCAGAGAGATGGTCAGGTTCGCAGGCGAGCGCGGCCTCAAGTGACACCCGCCAATCATCGAGCGTCTCACCTGGCGTGCCGTAAATCAGGTCAACGCTCACTTGCAGGCCAACCTCACGCGCCCACTGCACCACGAGCGGCACCCGCTCGGGGCTGTGGGTGCGGTCGAGCGTGGCCAGCACCGAAGGCACCGCTGACTGCATGCCAAAACTCACCCTGTTGAAGCCACTTTCGGCGAGAACCGCGAGGTACTCTTTATCGACCGAATCGGGGTTTGCCTCGGTCGTTATCTCTGCATCGGGTGCAACACCCCACTCAGCGCGCACACCGTCGAGCATCGAAACAAGGTCGGTTGCCGGCAGAAGTGTTGGTGTGCCCCCACCAAAAAACACGGTTGAGGCCGGCCGATCCAGCGCCCCTGATTTACGTAACACGCGAGCGCCAAAAGCTAACTCGCTTCGCACCTGTGCAGCGTATTCTGACTGATTTGCACCCCCGCCGAGCTCGCTCGCCGTGTAGGTATTGAAATCACAGTAACCACAGCGTACCCGGCAATAGGGCACGTGAATGTAGACCCCGAACGCTCGATCGGCAGCGCCGTCGGCGACCGATGCAGGCAGCGCGCCGTCTAGCGGCGCAGGCTCACCCTCGGGCAGCGTGCTCGGCACAGCTACTCCGAGTTCGAAGCTGAGGCTGCGGGGTCGCCTGTGGCTGCCCCTGGGGCCAACGCCGCCAGCAGCTGAGCAGCATCTTTTGCCGCGAATTTCAAAGCAGCTCGAGCCTTGAGGCCGAACAAACCGCTCTCGGGCGCCCAGTAGAAGCCACGCGCGACCGCCCACACGGAGTCGTCGTCTCGGTGCTCTACCAGGTACACAGTCTCGCCGATCACACCGGCTTCGTCTGCAGTACCAAGAGCGAAGCCGCATCGACGCGGCTCATCGGTCACGAACACCACACGCATGTTGCGCTCAGAAACACCATCGGGCCACCGAAGTGTTGCGGTTGTGCCTGCCGTGAGAAAGGCTTCACCGTCTGGGCCGTAACGAACGTCGGTTTCAGGGCTGACCTCTGGCCTACCGTCTGCTGCAAACTGCACACCAGCGTATCCGTCATCTCTGCCGTGCTGCACGTCAAGCACCTCAATACCGCAGGAGCGTTGCGCCCCCCACGTCATGAGCACGTTTGAGGCGGTCAAGAATCGCTCTGCGCCGCTGCCCAGTTTGAGTTCTTCAGCAAATGGCGCACTCCCCTCAGGCGGAAACCGAAGCAAATCAGTAGCAGCTGAGGCGCCTACTGCCGCATACACGGCAGCATGCTCAACGAAGGTACCTCGACGAGCTGGCACTTCTGGTTCTGCCGCCTCGCTCACTTCTTCTGCTCCTTGCCCTCAACATCTCCTGAGAGCGCGGCGATGAAGGCTTCCTGCGGCACCTCGACGCGGCCAACCATCTTCATGCGCTTCTTGCCTTCTTTCTGCTTTTCAAGCAGCTTGCGCTTACGGCTAATATCGCCACCGTAGCACTTGGCGAGCACGTCTTTACGAATCGCGCGAATCGTTTCGCGCGCAATCACACGCGAACCGATGGCGGCCTGAATCGGCACCTCGAACTGTTGACGAGGAATCAGTTTGCGCAAGCGCTCGGTCATCATCGTGCCGTAGTGGTACGCGCTGTCGCGGTGCACAATCGCACTGAATGCGTCTACCTTGTCGCCCTGCAGCAGAATGTCAACCTTCACGAGGTCTGCTTCTTGCTCACCCATCGGCTCGTAGTCAAGGCTCGCGTAACCCTGCGTTCTGCTCTTCAAATGGTCAAAGAAGTCGAAGACGATCTCACCGAGCGGCATCGAATAGCGCAGCTCGACTCGTTCGCCGAGGTACTCCATGCCCATCAGACTGCCGCGGCGCGACTGGCACAGCTCCATGATGGTACCGACGTAGTCTTTTGGCGCGAGAATCGCGACGCGCACCATGGGCTCTCGTACCGAGCCGATCTTGCCGTCTGGGTACTCGCTCGGGTTCGTGACGGTCACGTTGCTGCCATCCTCTGCCGTGACCTGATACACCACGCTCGGAGCGGTCGCGATGAGGTCAAGATCAAACTCACGACGCAGGCGCTCGCTGATGATCTCGAGGTGCAACAGCCCAAGGAAGCCGCAGCGAAACCCGAAGCCAAGCGCAACAGAAGTCTCGGGCTCATACTGCAGCGCTGCGTCAGAGAGTTTCAACTTGTCGAGCGCTTCACGCAGAATCGGATAGTCACTGCCATCAATCGGGTACAGGCCCGAGAACACCATGGGCTTCGGGTCTGTGTAGCCTGGCAGAGCCACTTCGGCGGGCTTCAGCTTCGTGGTGACGGTGTCGCCTACCTTCGACTGGCGCACGTCTTTCACGCCGGTGATGAGGTAGCCCACCTCACCGACAGAAAGCCCCTTCGTCGGGGTCGGGCCTGGCGAAGACACGCCGATCTCGAGCGCCTCGTGCTCGGCCTTGGTCGACATCATCTGAATCTTCTCACGAGGAGTGAGCCGGCCATCTACCATGCGCACGTAGGTCACCACACCGCGGTATGGGTCATACACGGAGTCAAAGATCATTGCGCGGGCGGGCGCATTCGCGTCACCAACTGGCGCAGGAACGCGTTCAACTACCCGGTCGAGCAGTTCTTCGACCCCCATGCCAGTCTTGCCCGATACCTTCAGAATGTCGTCAGGATCACCGCCAATGAGGTCAGCGATCTCTTGCGCCACTCTCTCAGGGTCTGCCGCTGGCAGGTCGATCTTGTTGAGTACTGGAATGATCTCGAGGTCGTTCTCCATTGCAAGATAGAGGTTGGCGAGTGTCTGTGCTTCGATGCCCTGTGCAGCATCAACGAGCAGAATTGCGCCCTCACAAGCTGCGAGCGATCGCGATACCTCGTACGAAAAGTCGACGTGACCCGGCGTATCGATCATGTTGAGCGCGAAGCTTCGGGGTTTGCCCGTTTCAGGGTCAGCCAGATCCCAGTGCATGCGTACTGCCTGAGACTTGATGGTGATGCCGCGTTCGCGCTCGATATCCATGTTGTCGAGATACTGCGCGCGCATATCACGGTCTGACACGGTGCCGGTGATCTGCAGCATTCGGTCGGCCAGCGTCGACTTACCGTGATCAATGTGCGCAATAATGCAGAAATTACGAATCTGCCCGGGGTCGGTTGCGGCCGGGGCTGGTGGGTTCACGCTGCGGGGAGACATATGAAAGCCATTCTGTCAGATGAACACTGACTCACTCGAACAAACTCAGACAAAAGCCCCCGCTCCACTTGGAGCAGGGGCTGTTGAAAAAATCTTCGCGATTTAGAGCGCGGCAACCTTCACTGCAAGCTTCGACTTGCGGTTCGCAGCCTGGTTCTTGTGAATGACGCCCTTCGAAACAGCCTTGTCGAGCTTCTTCGATGCGAGCTGCACCTTCTGCTCAGCAACAGCCTTGTCGCCAGCCGCGATGGCCGCACGTGCCGCACGCACGACGGTGCGCAGCTCGCTCTTGTACGCACGGTTGCGCTCAGTAGCCTTCTGGTTGGTCTTGATGCGCTTGATCTGCGACTTAATGTTTGCCACTTGGGTGGTGTCCTTCGTGTTGAAGCTATATCGGATGTTCTTGGGCGATGAGAGAGGGCACCGCTCAAGGGGTGTGGATCACTCCACACGCAAGCCAAGAATCAACTGTATCAGAGAATCTCCCACCACGCGCAGCCTCCAGCATCTTTTCGAAGTCGGTAGTCGGGGCCGATGGGCATCGTCCGCGGTAGTAGATCTCTACTCAGGGCCGCCGCAAGGATCAGCAACATCGTCGAACAACCTCAACGGTGTCGGCATCTGCGGCCCGCTCGATGTGGCCGCTCTCGCGCATGCGCGTCTCGCCGGATGAAGCACGAGAATGCACACGAATCTCGCCCGATTCGTGTGCATTCTCGTGCGCCGTCCGTTCTCTCGAGCGCATCGCGACCCTGCCCACAGATCCGAGCTACCCGGACGCCACAAAGACCCGCCACAGCCTTCGGATCAGGCGGCTAGACGGGACCACCAGAGAACCGAAGAGTTGAACTTGGATACGAGGTTGCGCCCGACTTTCGCGGCGGGGGCCTCGTCGCCGCGTCGGCGCGGGCACTCGTCGCCCAAGACTTCGCAAGCGGCAAGGTCGATCGTGTAGTCGCATACAAGCTCGCGTCGGCGAGCCCGTCAACCGGCGTACTTTCGAGTCTTGGCTTCGAACTGTTAGGCGATCGCGAAGATCCAGCTGAGGGGACGCTTTGGGTTTGGGCATGCACTCGCGAACAGCTCTCCCGCTGAACTGCTGGCAGCCTGCCTGCCACTCGACAACCGCTTAGAGACTGTGCACACGCGCACGCCACGGCGTGCCCTGTTTCTTGGAGATTTACACAGGGTGTCTGCTCGGCTCACCTCGGCTGCCAGCATCGGCAACATGTCAGCGTTGACCACAATTGCCCTTCCAGTTGCCCTCGGCATCATCATGCTCGGTCTAGGCCTCAGTCTCACCCTCGGTGATTTTGCAAGGGTGCTTCGGCACCCGAAGGCAGTGTTTCTCGCACTGGTTTGCCAGCTGCTTATTCTGCCAGCACTCTGCTTCGGTCTGGTGCTGCTTTTTCAGTTGCCCCCGGTGCTCGCGGTCGGCATGATGATGCTTGCTGCTTCGCCAGGCGGCACCACCGCGAATCTCTACAGTCACCTGTTTCGCGGCGACGTTGCCCTCAACATCTCGCTCACCGCGGTGAACTCGGTGATCGCAGTCATTACCTTGCCAGTAATCACCAACCTCTCGATCGCCTACTTTAATCCATTCGAGGATCGACTCGGGCTGCAATGGTCGAAGGCTCTTGAGGTGTTCGCAATCGTGTTGCTCCCGGTGATCATTGGCATGGCGATCAGGCGGCTGAGCGCAGGCTTCGCGACCAAAATGGACAAGCCAGTGCGCATCGCTTCGGTGGTGATCCTCGTCATCGTGATCACTGGTGCCGTGGCTCAGAACTGGAAACTGCTGATCGATAACTTTGGCACGCTGTCGCTCATCACCGTACTCTTCTGCCTGCTCAGCCTCACAGTTGGGTACGTTGTGCCAAGGCTCGCGAAGGTTGGCCGCAAGCAGTCGGTTGCCGCATCATTTGAGATCGGCATTCACAACGCCACGCTCGCCATCGTGATCGCGCAGAGCGTGCTCGGCTCGGTTGAGCTGAGCCTGCCTGCTGCAGTGTACGGTGTGCTGATGTTCTTTATCGCGTTCGGCTTTGGTTTTCTCATCAGAGAACGCGAAAGCGCCAGCACCCCTGCGGGCGCCGGCGCTTCACTGTAGCTGTTCTGGCTAGCGATTGCGTAGCTTCACAGGCTCGTCGCGCCAGGGCTCTATCGAGGCACGGGCGGCATCGCTCAGCCGCTGTGGCCGCAGGGTTTCACCGTCGACCACCACCATCGTGGTGAGCGCTCGCACCACAACCCTGCGCTCGGCAGAGGCGCCGTCGATAATCTCGTAGTGCACTTCGATGCTCGAGCCGCCAAGCTTTCCGACCCATAATTCGACCGTGATCGGATGTTCAGAGTATTCGAGGACTCTCAGGTATTCGATTCTGTGGTCAACTACCAGGGTCTTCTGCCCGCCCGGCGTGTCGCCGCGAAAGTGCCCCTCCATACCGGTTCGCTCATGGCCGCTACCGCTCCAGAGAATGCGCACACGCGCCTCTTCGAGATAGCGAAGGAAAGCGACGTTGTTAATGTGCCCATAGGCGTCTTCGTCGCCCCAGCGCAGTTGTATGTCAACCTTTGCGCGAGCCATTGTGGTTACCGTCCGTTCATCGAGATCGAAAAGGCAAAGGCACCCCCTTCGCGAGTGCAGGGGGTGCCGTAAGCATGTTAGTCGCGCGTGAGCTTGCGGTAGGTCACTCTCGAGGGCTTTGCCGCCTCCGGCCCGAGACGCTCTACCTTATTCGCCTCGTAAGCCTCAAAGTTGCCCTCGAACCAGTGCCACTTGGCGGGGTTCTCTTCGGTGCCCTCGTAGGCGAGGATGTGCGTGGCGATGCGATCTAGGAACCAGCGATCGTGGGTGATGACCACCGCGCATCCGGGAAACTCGAGCAGTGCGTTCTCAAGCGACTGCAGAGTCTCGACGTCAAGGTCGTTTGTCGGCTCATCGAGCAGCAACAGATTGCCGCCCTGCTTCAGTGTGAGTGCAAGGTTCAGACGATTGCGTTCGCCGCCAGAGAGCACGCCAGCTTTCTTCTGCTGATCCGGGCCCTTAAAACCAAACTTCGACACGTAGGCGCGTGACGGAATCTCGGTCTTGCCGACCGTGATGATGTCTAGTCCGTCAGAAACGACCTCCCAGAGGTTTTTCTCGGGGTCGATGTTTGCGCGGTTTTGGTCAACGTAGCTGATTTTGACAGTCTCGCCGATCTTGAGGTCTCCAGCGTCGAGCGGCTCGAGACCCACAATGGTTTTGAACAGCGTCGTCTTGCCGACACCGTTCGGGCCGATCACGCCGACGATACCGTTCGGTGGCAGGC
>JAPXTT010000013.1:0-11941 GCA_033812395.1 Leucobacter sp.
GAACGCTGCAACGTTTCGACTGCAAGGGCCAGCTGGTCAGAGAACTCGATGTACCCGAGCTCTCGTTTTTTGCACGAGAACTGCTCAGCGAGGTTTACCGCAATCTTTGTTGCCTGCATATTGGCGAGCACGTCACGGACGCCCGCGTATTGCCCCTCGGCCTTCTTCTCGTTGTACGGCAATGAACCAAGGCGGTCGAGACGTCGGATACTGCGCCGAACCGCAGCGAAGCTGGTGAGGTTATCGGACACGGCGTGGTCGAGAGTCATCAATTGCTTCACAATGACACCGACAGAGTCACTACTGTGCACGAGCCCGGGATCGGTGCTCTCACGTACAACCTCGCGAGCGATCGCCCACGCCCTGGAGGCATCGATCACGGTAGCGCCGGCAGCCACGCCGGCGCTGGCACCGAACTCCTGCACGATCGCAGAGGCAAATGCGTTGTAGGTGCTGACCTCTGGCAGGTCGAGCCCGTCACTGAGCAGTGTGGTGAGCGCTTCAGCTTGCACGAGCTCTTGGGCATTCAGTTGACCGAGTCTTGCCACATGATCGAGTTGCGCCGCAAAACGCATGAGTCTCTCGGTGATTCGTGCGCCCAGCTCGCCGGCCGCCTTACGAGTAAAGGTGAGGCCGAGAATCTGAGACGGAGCGGCCAGACCATTCGCGACTAGCCAGACCACCCGGTTCGCCATTGTTTCTGTCTTACCGCTGCCCGCGCCCGCGACCACGAGCACGCTGTCGCCGAGCGGCTGCTCAATCACCTCGGCCTGCTGTGGTGTCGGCCGGATCGCCCGCTCAGGCGCTTCTGCCATCAGCTCGGCTATGCGCGCCGCCGAGAACACTGCATGCGCGCTCATGCGTGGCTCACCGCAGGAATAATGTGGATGCTGCAGGCTCGACCCGGAACATGCTCGTTCTGACAATGGTGCTCGAGTTGGGCAGTAAAACTTGAGCCTGCCATGATGCGGCCTACCTCGCGAACGCGCTCTTCGAGTGCTTGCTGCTGCTCGGCGTCTAGGCCCGCTTGAGAAACCTCGGTATAGGCTTCGCCTCGTTTCTGGCGCGTCGCGCTCACAGTGCTTGGGTGCACATAGATCAGTTTGGCACTTACCACCGACGCCGCTTCGATGGGAGCTCCTTCTCCGTCTGAAAACGCACCTCGAAGCACCCCGAGCTGATAGGCCTGCAACTGAGCATGCTGTTGCAGCTCAGCAGCCGTTGGAAGCTTACGGCCAGTCTTCAGATCGACCACTGTCAGCGCGAGACCGCCTGTGTCAAGAGGCTCTGCCTCGATACGATCTGCGGTGCCTCGAAGCTTCACATAATCGATCGGCAGCACAAACGAGGCTTCATTTGCAAGCAGTTGGCGCCCCGAGCGCTCAACACCGCCAAGATACCGAGAGATCGCCTGCGCCATCGCTTCGGTCTCTTGCAACGCTCTCTCTTCTTGCCATTTCGCCTCGAACTTGAGACTGCCCCAGTGCTGTTGCACCTCACTCATGAGATCTTCAGCGCTTGCCCCAGCAACTGCGGTCTCCATCGCGTGATGCAGTAGTGTGCCAATATTTGCGCGATAGTCTGATGCGCCGCCCCCCAGCCGTGAGACGAACCAGTCGAGCGGGCAGCGCTCAGCCCGCTCCATCTGAGACGGACTGACCGAGACCGTGGCGGCTGGGTCGTGCTCAATATCGGCAAGGGGTGCATCGGAGCTCGGTGCCCGTACCCCGTACCATTCGTCGGGGTGCGCCCCTGACACACCATCACGCGCAAGTGCGACCAGCGCGTCACGTGCTTCAGAATCGCCCTGATCATTCGTGAGGCGTCGACGCATCTCGGCGACAACTCCGCGTAGCGTGAGCCTACTGCTTGGCAGTTGCTCGGTCACACGATACTTGGCCCCGAGCGAAAAGAAGGCACCGGGGTGTTGTTCTTCATTCGACAGCGAAACCACGAGCACTTCGCGCTTCGCACGAGCGACCGAATGCGCGAGCAGCCTGAGCTCATCGTGCATCGTGTCGCGGCGCGACGGACGCGAAGCCTGGTCGCCCCGCAGCAGCCGTTCAAGTGCGGTCACCCCAAGCAATGAGCCCCGCGCGCGCAGGTTCGGCCACGCCCCATCTTGCACACCCAGCACACAGACCATGTCAAACTCGCGACCGATCGCACCCTGCGGGGTGGTGATGGTTACGACGTCTCGTTGACTGCGCGCAGCCAACGAGTCGGTCGGCACCGTGCTCATTAGCAATTCATCAAGCAGATCGGCAATCGGCCGTTCGCTATCTTGCTCTTCGTGTCGCTGCAGGGCGAAAAACAGGCCAACCACAGAATCAAGCGCCCGATGCGCCTCATCAGAGCGAGCACCCCGCTGGTCGAGTGCTTGGCTTTGCAGCTGCGGGGCAAGTCTGCTGCCCTGCCAAATCTGCCAGAGCACCTCTCGAGGTGTACCACCGTCAGCGCGAACCGATGCACCGTCTGCCGCGAGACGGCCGAACCTGCGCAATCGACGAGCTGGCCGCATGTCAAGTGCCGGCCGATCGCCCGGCAACGCAAAGTGCTCAAGCAACAACTCATCAGCGCTCACCGCCTTCCTGCCCTCAAGCTGCGCCTGCCGTACCTCTTGCAGACGCAACGCCCCGCGAAGTCTGCGCAGCGAGATTGGATCAAGCCCACCGATCGTTCCTGTCAAGAGCCCTGGCAACTCGTGAGATCTAATCGGGTCAATACCTAGTGCGTGCTGCAGCAACCTGATGAGTTCGCGCACCAGCTGGTGCTCGCGCAGCACCACGCCACCTGCCGCGACACCGCCCGGCACCTGATGACCTGCGAGCAGTCTCGCCACCTGCTTTACTTCAGCCCGGCTGCGGCAGATTACCGCTATCTCTGACCACGGTGTGCGTGCTGCCCCGGCAAGACCCAGATGTGCCGCGCGCATACGGTGTGCGATCACCCCAATTTGTTCGGCTGGGGTTGCCACCGCTGCAAAGCACACTGGCGCTGTGCCACGCACAGCGGTGTGCGTGAAATCTCGCGAATCTTCTTGTTCGCCCCCCGATATCGCCCGACGCTGCTGCCCAGCCCCTGCAGCGCCGATTCGTTCGGTCAGTACGCTGACCAGCTCACGCAGCTGTGAGCCGTGACGGTACACCCGTTCAAGAACGACGCTTTGCTCGCCCGGTTGTGGTGTGCGAGTGGCATGTTTGCGAGCAAGTTCGACGCCGAGGCCCGCCATCACCCGCGTACGTTCGCCATGAAATGCACCGGTCGCCGTGTCAGGGTCGCCAAACACCCAGATCTTTGTGCCTCGTTCGACAAGTGCCGCAAGCAGCGCGAGCGCACCCTCGCCGAGCTCTGCGGCATCATCGATGAGCACAAGACGCGGCACCCTCACCTCGTCATCGACCCGAAGCACCTCACAGGCAGCGCGCTGCAACGCGCTCGATGAGAGTTCTCCCGGATGGGTTTCTGCAATTCTCATATTGACTACTTCGAGCAGTTCGAGCGCCGCCACCCACTGCTGTGCAAACTCGGCGGCATCTGACTGGCGAGAACTCTCGGAGCCGCGCAATCTCACGACCAATTCGCTCGGTTGTAAAGCAAAATCATCGAGCACTCGACTGAGCTCGCGTATTTCAGCTCGAAATGCGTCGCTCAGCAGCATCTCAGGCGAGAACGGAACCCCCTGCAGACCCTGTTCGAGCACAGCAGCAATCACCGATTCAACGACCTCGTCATGTGCGGTACCGGTGAGTAGCCGCGGAGCACCTCTCCCCTGTAGTGCCGCTTGCCGTTGCAGCACGGCAAATGCGAGCGAAGGTGCCGTGCGCACGAAAGTGCCGCCAATCGGGCGCGAGATTCGTCGCTCAATTCGACCCCGCAGATCAGCACCCACGAGGCGATTCGGTGCGAGCACAAGCACATCGCCCTCACGCCAACCGTCAAGCGCAGAAACCCGGGCAAATGATTCGACGAGCAGCATCGTCTTTCCGGTGCCCGGCGCCCCTAACACGCGGGCGTGGCGCATCGGGTCTAGGTCGAGCACCTGCCGCTGCGAAGCATCGAATTTGGTCATGTCCTCAGGGTAGAGCGCACCAACGACATTGCCGCGTTGTACGCGCACGACAGCGAGATTCGGGCTTTGTCGGTGGCACATGCAAAACTGAACGCGTTCGACCGCTCGTGAAGAAAGACTGCAATGACGCACTCCAATGAAGAAGTGAACACCACCCAAGCCCCCCGCAAAAAGCGTCGTGCCTTGCGCATTCTCGGTTGGGTGCTTGGCGTCATCGTCATACTCGGGCTCGGCGCCGGTGCCTTCGGGTGGTACACGGTGCAACGGTCGTTTCCCCAGACCACCGGCACGATCGAGGTAGTAGGGCTTGAGAAGGCCGTCACGGTACAGCGAGACGGCAGCGGCATTCCTTCGATCACCGCAGAATCCAGTCAAGACCTGTTCTTTGCGCAAGGGTATGTGCATGCGCAAGACCGCTTCTGGGAGATGGATTTTCGTCGCCATCTCACGGCTGGTCGGTTGAGTGAGCTCTTTGGTGAGTCACAGCTCGGCACCGATAAGTTTCTGCGGTCACTCGGGTGGCATGATGTCGCGAAGCAAGAGGTCGAGGCGCTGAGCCCAGAGACTCGTGGGTACTACGAAGCATACGCAGCGGGCGTGAACGCATACATGGCAGAGCGAAAAGGATCAGCGCTCTCTCTGGAATACGCGGCCCTTGGTCTGCAGAACCCCGATTATTCTCCCGAGCCATGGACACCGGTTGACTCGATCGCGTGGCTCAAAGCAATGGCGTGGGATCTGCGCACGAACATCGAAGACGAGACCGCACGCGCACTCACCGGCCAGCAACTCGATGCCGGGCAACTCGCAGACCTCTACCCCGGATATCCTTTCGACGAGCATCCCGTGATCGTCGATAAGAACTGGGCGCTCGAGCTGCCAGCGGCAACATTGCGCAACAAACTGGGCGAGGTCGCTTCCCAGATCTCTGGCGCGCTCGGCGGCGCCCTATCGGGTGGCGTGCTCGAATCGGTGCAATCGGTAGACGAGATGATCACCTCACAAAGCGAGGGGGTCGGCTCGAACTCTTGGGTAGTGAGTGGTGAACATACTGATACCGGCAGTCCGCTGCTCGCAAACGATCCCCATCTGGGGGCCTCGTTGCCTTCCGTTTGGACTCAGATGCAATTACGGTGCAGCACAGTGAGTGAGGCGTGCCCCTTTGATGTGGCCGGTTTCAGTTTCTCGGGACTTCCAGGCATTGTGATTGGTCACAACGAGCACATCGCCTGGGGTTTCACGAACCTCACCACAGATGTTGCAGATCTCTACATCGAGCGGATCGACGGCGACAGCTACTGGCAAGACGGCGAGCAGCATGACATCACCGTACGCGAAGAAGTGATCAAGGTCGCAGGCAGCAAAGACGTGCCACTTGAAGTGCGTTCAACAAAGCACGGCCCAATCATCTCGGGGCTCACCCCCGATTTCACTGCGATCGCGACTCAACCAATTGTAGGTGAAGAGGTTGGATCGAAAGAATCTCCGGCTGCTCCCGATACCATCGCAGAGTCGCTCCCCGGAGAGTACGCGGTGAGTTTGCGGTGGACTGCACTCGATCCCGGCAGCACGGGTGAGGCAATCTTCGCACTCAACATCGGTAAGAACTTCGATGACTTCCGAGCTGCCGCGGCACTCTTCGACGTGCCCGCACAGAACCTCATCTATGCCGATCGAGAGGGCAATATTGGGTACCAGGCACCCGGCAGCCTCCCCATTCGCGGCGCCGGAGACGGCTGGCTACCGCAACCGGGATGGAACAGCGCATACGATTGGCAGGGCTACGTGCCGTTCGAAGATCAGCCGATGCTGTACAACCCCGAATCTGGCTATATCGTGACTGCGAACAACGCAATCGTCACCGACGACTATCCCTATTTCCTCAGCCGTGACTGGGACTATGGCTATCGCGCTGCGCGCATCGTCGAACTGCTAGACAGCGCAATGACAGCTGGACCCATTACCTCTCAGACGATGGCCGATATTCAGATGGACAACCAGATGCCCGCGGCGAAGGTTCTTCAGAGTGCGTTTGCATCGGTCGAGGTTGACAACCCGGCCACCCGGCAGGCGCTCGAGAGTCTCTCAGCATGGGATGGCCAGAACGCCGCAGGCTCGGCAGAGGCAGCATACGCCAACGTTTTGTGGAACCAGGTGACCGAGCTCATGCTCGGCGGCAAGGCCACTGACATCCCACGCGACGACCAGAGCCGACTCGCGACCTTCTTCGAGCAGCAGCTCGCCCAGCCTGATTCGTCGTGGTGGCAGAACGACGAGGCCGGTATTGCCTCGCAACCACAGCTGCTCGAGGTGGCAGCGCAGCAGGCCTACGACGAGTTGTCTGCGGCGCAGGGCACCGACCAATCAAAATGGAACTGGGGCAAGCTACATGCGATCACGCTGACCCACGGCACGTTTGGGTCAAGCGGCATCGCCCCGCTCGAGTGGCTCTTCAACCGCGGCCCCTACGAGGTGAGCGGCGGTTCTGGAGTCGTCAATGCGACGGGCTGGGCGCTCGACGAGGGTTACGCCACGACGAATGTGCCCTCGATGCGCATGGTGATCGATCCGAGCAATTGGGACGCCTCGACATGGATTCACCTGACAGGCGCCAGCGGTCACGCGTTCAACGCGCACTACACCGATCAGACCAGCGACTGGGCCACAGGTGTGCAGCGCTCTTGGGCATTTACACCAGACGCGGTAGCAGCGGCGACACAAGACACCTTGACGCTTAGGCCTGCAGCCGGGTAGCACGCTTGTGGTGCGCTGTGGGCGAAATGGGGCACAGAACAGGCGTGTGATCTCAACCACCCGCATAGACTCGCAGAGAGATCTTTCGTCGCCCCGAGGGGCGCCGCATCACCAGGAGGAAACGTGGAAGTTCGCATCGGCATCAAGCACTCACCCCGAGAGCTCTCGTTCGAGACCGACGCTACCGCCGATGCCGTGCGCGGCCAGATCGAGCAGGCCGTCGCAAACGACTCTGCGCTGCTCTCGCTCAGCGACACCAAGGGCCGACAGTACCTCGTCGATACCGACTCAATCTCATACGTTGAGCTCGGCGCTGAGGCCGGCCGCAAGGTCGGCTTCGTCAGCTAACAAAGCACTCGAAAGAGTCTGACTGCCGCGTCAATCAACGCGAGCACCCTGGCATCACCTGCCGGGGTAAGGAACACCTCCGGAATCCAAAGCTGCTTGTTGCAGAAGCTCTCGGCTACAGCCCCGGCGGCACTGCGCGAGAAGTTCAAGGAGCTCGCCAGGAACACACCCACACAACCTGATGTCGCACTTCGAACGAGAACCCAGGGTAGCGTCTATTGAACCCGCTCAAGCAACACCGCGACCTCGAGGTGCGACGTGTACGGAAACATATCGAACACCCGACCCTCACGCACCGCGTACGAGGGCATCGAAGACAGGTCGCGGGCGAGGCTGACTGGGTTGCAACTCGAGTACACAAGGTGCGCGATGCCGCTCCCCTCGATCCAATTCGATAGTTCGTCACCGATACCTCGGCGCGGCGGGTTCACAATCAGCAGCTCCGGCAGGCTCTCGGGCGGGGCGGTCACAGCGAACCGGGTCGCGTCGGCTGCGAGAAATTCGGCCCCAAGTTTTGCTTCGCGCGAGGATCGCCTGGCCGAATCGATCGCGGCCCCACTGAGCTCGACGCCCAGCACGCGACAGTCCTTTTCGTCGTTCTCACCAGAAAGCGCAGCGGCGCAGTGCAGCGCGAAGCCCCCGACGCCGCAGTAGAGATCCCAGAGCGAGGAGGGTCGCTCGCGAAGCACCCACTCGGCAACCTGAGTGTATAGCGCTCGCGCGACTGACGTGTTGGTCTGAAAGAAGCTCTGCGGCATGAGATGCAGCGTGAGCTGACGCTCGTCGAACCCGAGCCGCATCGGCAGCGACGAGCCGAGCAGCAGCTCTTCGCGCTCGCCTTCAAGCACCGCCTTGTGCTCGGGCAGCAGGTTCACCGAAATCACTACCGCGTGAGGCACCGCTGCGCGCAGCGAATCAAGACGTGCTCGCACGACGTCGAGCGTATGCTGCGTGCGCCCCACTATACGCAGCATCAAAGGCGCCACACCGTCTTCCCCGGGCGGCGCTACGGTCACATGCACAAACTTCAGCTCGCCTCGCCGCGCCGGCACATCGTACGGAGCGAGCCCGGTCGAATCTAGAAACGAGGCAATTGCCGGTATCACTGCGGCGATTTCGGGTGCTTGAATGGCGCATTCGCGCAGGTCGACTCCGCGACCATCTGGCCCCTGAATGCCGAGCGTGACAGCTCCGGCGGTGCCACCCACAACGAGCTTCACGCGGTTGCGAAAGCCCCGGTCTCCCCCGCTGAACGGCGGCAGCCATGCCGATGTGGGCACGGCAGGCAGCAGCTCCCGGCACCGCTGCTCCTTGTCGCGCAACTGCTGGGCGTAGGGGGTTTCGATGAGTGTGCACGACCTGCAGCGCGACGCCTCAAAGTAGTGGCATCGCAGCCGACCATCGCGATCCTCGCCAAAACTATCGCCCACACCCTCACCGAAACCAATGCCCTGGCCTGTGAACGGCACACGAACGATCATCGAGGCACGTCTAGGCTGTGAGGCCGAGGTCGTCCATGCGACGCGAGTGCTCGGCAATAAGCTCGGTGAAGATCGGCTCTACGTGGCTCGCCACAAATGTGCGCCCCTCGCTGAGAGCAAGCACCTCGCGAGACACGAGCAGCGTGTCGCCCACGAGTCGACGCCCCCAGAGCGCCAGCCGGTTTGCGAGTGGTGGATCTACCGCAATTTCAGCGGCAAGCAGCTTGTGTAAGTCGTCACGGCCTGTGTTATCGACAAGGATCTCGATGGCCTCGTTGCGAAAGCCATCACCAAGACCGCGAGCAAGCTCTGCGAAAAATCCGTCAAAGAGCCCACCGACAAGGTAGATAGAGAGCACATGCTGGTGCCAGTCGGGTGTGTCGATTCGTTCGATGTAGCGGTCAATAACCGGAGTGTAGGGCTGCATCGCTAGGTGCGGCTCGCGGCCACGACGGCGCAACTCCTCACTCAAGCGCTGGTGCTTCGTCAGGGTGACACCAGCTGAACGAGCAAGCACTTCTTTCGACTCAAGGTTCGGCGCACCAGCCACAGCCCGTGCAGCGGCCTCATAGAGCCCGAGCTGCAGGTATGTGGTGAGACCGAGAAAAGGCATAATGCCGGGCGCAAACTCTGACAGTTCAAGACGAACTGCCTCGTCGCCCGCTGCCCGCGAGCTGAGTTTGCGCGTAGGCATCTTCTCTTGGCGCAGCCGTTTGATCCACTCGAACACTTCGCCAGTGTACCGGCCTCAGCAGTAAGTCAGCGCATAGACTGTACTGAGCAGCCAATTTTCACGACTGCTGCAAACCGTTTCTCTTGCGTCGCGGCCAATGGAGCCCGACGTGCTACGCCTGGGTGAGTCAGCGCGTAGTGACAGCACTGACAGGATCACACGTGACAACGTTCACCGAACTCGGCGTCGACCAGGACATGGTCGACGTGCTCGCCGCACAGGGCATCGTCGAAGCCTTCCCCATTCAAGAACAGACAATTCCTCTCGCCATTAGTGGGCAAGACATTATCGGCCAGGCAAAGACCGGCACGGGCAAGACCTTTGGATTCGGTCTGCCGCTCTTGCAACGCATCGGCACCTCGCCCGAGACTGGCGTACAAGCACTCGTCGTCGTGCCCACCCGCGAGCTTGCTGTGCAGGTCTTTGAAGACCTCGACCTCGCATCGCGTGGCCGCGATGTGCAGGTCACCGCGATCTACGGGGGTAAGGCTTACGAAGGTCAGATTGAACAGTTAAAGGCTGGCGCCCAGGTCGTAGTCGGCACACCGGGTCGCCTGCTCGATCTTGCAGGCCAACGACTGCTCAACCTCAAGAACGTACGTGAAATGGTGCTCGACGAGGCAGACAAAATGCTCGATCTCGGCTTTCTCGCCGACATCGAGAAGCTGTTTGCGCAGACCCCCGAGAGTCGCCACACCATGCTGTTCTCGGCGACCATGCCCGGCACCATCGTGGCGCTTGCCCGTCGCTTCATGCGCAATCCGATTCACATTCGCGCGACCGACCCCGATGAGGGCGCAATGCAGGCGAACATCGAGCACAACATTTACCGCGCGCACTCGCTCGACAAAGACGAGGTCATTGGCCGCATTCTGCAGGCTGAAGGCCGCGGCAAAACCGTGATCTTCATGCGCACCAAGCGCGCCGCCGCGAAGCTGCAAGAAGAGCTCACCGATCGGGGGTTTTCGGCCGCAAGCGTGCACGGAGACCTCAACCAAGACCAGCGCGAGCGTGCGATGGCCGCGTTCAAGTCAGGCAAGAAAGAAATCTTGATTGCGACAGACGTCGCGGCCCGCGGCATTGACGTTGATGATGTGACGCACGTGATCAACCACACCGTGCCCGACGACGAAAAGACCTACCTGCACCGCGTGGGTCGCACCGGCCGCGCCGGTCGCAACGGCATTGCAGTCACGTTTGTTGACTGGGAAGACATGCACAAGTGGGCACTCATCAACAAGGCCCTCGAGTTCGGCATTCCCGAGCCCGTCGAGACCTACAGCTCATCGCCGCATCTCTACGCCGACCTAAATATTCCTGAAGGCACGAAGGGGCGCCTGAAAGCAACCCCGGTAAAAGATCGCGCGCCCCGTACTTCGAAGAGCAGCGAGGGTGGCGAAGAGCGCCCCGCACGCAGCCGCAACCGCCGCCGTACACGTAGCGACAACCCGCAGGGTCGAGGCCGCCATGAGGCACACGGCCACGAGAGCCACGGTCACGATGCCGAGGGCAAGAGTGAGCCCGGCACTTCGAATGAGCCACTCGTGGCTGAAGGTGCTGCAGCGCCGCGTCGCCGCCGTCGCCGTGGTGGCCGCGGGCGTGGAGCCGCCGCCGCAGCTAGCGCTGAGCAGGGTTCGGGGGCTGCCGCCGGAGATGCAGCTCCCACAGAAGACTAGCTTCTCGACACCGATTCTCTACTCACCGTCGACGTAGCGCCAGCAGCCGTTTTCGCGCAGAAAGCGGCTGCGTTCGCGCTGCTCGAAGCGACCCTCAGGCGTGTGTGCGATCGCGGTGAAGGTCACGTAGCCCTCGTCATCAAATGGGCCACCTGCTTCGGTCTGTTCTACGAGCAGTCGCTTCCAGGCCACGTCTCTGTCGAGCTCGAACTCGGCGGCGGCAGGCCTGGTCGAGCTGTGCCAGCTGAGCAACAGGTAGTTGTCGAGCCCAAGCGCGAAAGCACTGTAGCGCGAGCGCATCAGCCGCTCAGCTGTGGGCGCTTGCGCTGCGCCCGCGTGCAGCGGCTCGCAGCACTCGGCGTACTCGGCGCGCCCGCACGGGCATAACCTCACCTGGGCACCGCGACGAGCGAGCGAATCGTGGCCCAGGTCTCGAGTGACGATGTGCACTCCCCCAACCTGTTCTCTTTGCCCGCACCGTGGTAATCGCTCGCTCCGGTAATGTGCAACCCATTCGACTTCGCGAACGCGGCGAGCGGGGCGATCCAGTCTTGTCGGTTCTCAGGGTGGTCGAGCTCGATGCCCCACAGCCCTGCGGCAACGAATTCATCGAGCGCGCTCACGTCGACCGAGCGTGTCATGCGCCCGGCAGCCGGGTGCGCAAGCACTGCGAGACCCCCCGCATCTTGCACCATGCGAATCGCATCGACAGTCTCGATCGCATAGGTCGGCACATAGTAAGGCGAACGTGGGTGCAACACCTCAGCGAACGCAGCACCACGGTCAGCGTAGTATCCGGCATTCACCAGCGCATCGGCGATGTGGGGGCGACCGAGCGTGCGATCCTCGCCCCCTTCGATCACCGAGCCCCAGTCGA
>JAPXTT010000014.1:0-11738 GCA_033812395.1 Leucobacter sp.
TCGGTACCCATTTCGCCGGGTGTCGACATCTTCGTCTCCTTAAAGAATGCTGTAGATTCGGTAGTTTTTGTGAGTGTGCTGAATCGCGGCGTGCGCTTCGAGAAGCAACGTGCTGACCGCAATGCGGTATCGCGGCTACGCCGCGATGAGACTCTTTTGGCTCTGCTTAGCGGCATACACCGCTGCGGCCTCGCGCACCCATGCGCCGTTCTCGTGCGCCTCACGACGACGCTTCAGACGTTCGGTGTTTGCAGGGCCTCGCCCATCGAGCACCGCTTCGAACTCTGACCAGTCAATCTCACTCATGATCCACTGCCCAGTCTCTTCGTCGAAGCGCAGATTCTTATCTGGGCACTCGAGGCCGAGAGCCTCAAACTGTGGCACGCACATTCCGACGAAACGCTGTCGCAGGTCGTCGTTCGAGAAACGCTTGATCTTCCATGCCATCGAACGCGCCGAGTTGGGTGATGCGTCATCTGTGGGGCCAAACATCATCAGCGCCGGCCAGTACCAGCGGTTGACCGCGTCTTGTGCCATCTGCTTTTGCTCGGGGGTGCCATTTGAGAGCTCGAGCAGAATCTCGAAGCCCTGGCGCTGGTGAAAAGACTCTTCTTTGCAGATGCGAACCATAGCGCGACCATAGGGCCCATATGAGGCGCGGCACAGCGGCACCTGGTTGCAAATTGCGGCGCCGTCAACGAGCCAGCCGATTGCACCCATGTCAGCCCAGGTTGGGGTGTGGTAATTAAAGATCGACGAATAGCGAGCACGACCCTCGATGAGCTGATCGTTCATCTCTTCGCGAGAAATACCGAGAGTCTGAGCGGCCGAGTAGAGGTAGAGGCCGTGACCTGCCTCATCTTGCACCTTGGCAATGAGAATTGCCTTGCGCTTCAGGCTGGGGGCACGCGTGATCCAGTTCGCCTCTGGTTGCATGCCAATGATCTCAGAGTGCGCGTGCTGCGAAATCTGGCGAATCAAGGTCTTGCGGTATGCCTCTGGCATCCAGTCACGCGGTTCAATGCGAAGATCTGCGTCAATCAGCGCATCGAAGTGTGCCTGTTCTTCGCTGGTTTCTACTGCAGTGACTGGTGTTGACATCAGAGGCCTCCTTGACTCTCGGTGCAGAACCTGCCCGTTATTAGAGAAGAATAGTCGAAAATGAATTACTTACCGACCATTCAGTTAGTATACTCATTCCATGCCCGCTTGCAAGAGCAGGTCACCAATCTGAGAACATTCACTCCTTATACACGCAACGGAGCGTCAATGAGCACGAACAGCGCACAGCACTCGCAAGATCACTCGCTTGCCTACAGCGCCGACCCCACCTGGGCAGCTACGCACATGGCCCCCACAGATAACACCAAACAGTTTCTGGGAATCACCATCGAAGAACTCGAGCGCGGCCGATCGGTGCTCTCGATGCTGGTTCGCCCCGAGATGGCGAACGGTTTTGGTATTACGCATGGTGGCATGGTGTTCACTCTGGCAGACACCGCGTTTGCCTACGCGTGCAATGAGAGCGACCAACCAACCGTCGCTTCGGGTGCAGACATCACCTTCACGAAGGCCAGTCACGCCGGCGACACGCTCACCGCGACGGCGGTCAGAAGGTGGCTGTCAGGGCGCAATGGTCTCTACGACATCACTGTCACCGACCAGAATGGCGAGCTCGTGGCCGAGTTTCGAGGCCGCTCGTTTACCACCAATCGCACACTACCCACCGCCTGAACACCCACCGCCTCAAAGTAGAGCTACTAAGGAGCACCTCCCCCATGACCAACGCAACGGCGCAGCCAAACTTCGAAAATGGCCTGCACGCCACAGAACGTCTCGACCGCGAGGCCATTCAAGAGCTGCAGCTCGAGCGCCTGCAGTGGACCGTGCGCCACGCATACGAGAACGTACCGCTGTACCGCAAGAAGTTTGAAGATGCTGGCGTGCACCCCGACGACATCAAGACGCTCGCCGATGTGCAGAAATTACCATTTACCACCAAAGAAGACCTGCGTCTGAGCTACCCATTCGGCATGTTTGCGGTGCCCAAAGAAGAGGTGCGCCGCATTCACGCGTCATCTGGCACGACCGGTCGCCCCACGGTGGTCGGCTATACACAGCAAGACCTAGAGAATTGGGCTGACCTGATTGCTCGCTCGCTCTACGCATCGGGCGTGCGGCCAGGATGGCGCGTGCACAACGCGTATGGGTACGGTCTCTTCACCGGCGGTCTCGGCGCACACGCGGGCATCGAGCGCCTCGGCTGCGCCGTGATTCCGATGTCGGGCGGCCAGACCGAGAAGCAAGTGCAAATGATCATTGATTTTGAGCCCGACGCGATTATGTGCACACCCAGTTACTTGCTGACCATTGCCGATGCGTTTGAGGCCGCAGGCCTCGATCCTCGTGCCACAAGCCTGAAAGTAGCCGTGTGTGGGGCCGAGCCATGGACCGACGCGATGCGCCGCGAACTCGAAGAGCGACTCGACATCAAGGCTCTTGATATCTACGGTCTTTCAGAGGTCATGGGCCCGGGCGTCGGCAACGAGTGCGTCGAGACACAAGACGGCCCGCACATTTGGGAAGACCATTTTCTGCCAGAGATCATTGATGAAGAACTGCAGCAGGTGCCTGACGGACTGCAGGGCGAGCTGGTCTTCACCACACTCACCAAAGAAGCATTTCCGGTCATTCGCTACCGCACAAGAGACCTCACCACACTGCTACCAGGCACCGCCAGACCAGGCATGCGCCGCATCGCGAAGATCACCGGCCGCAACGATGACATGATCATTTTGCGCGGGGTAAACCTGTTTCCCACACAGATCGAAGAGATCGCGCTCGAAGACCCACGTCTCAGCACCCATTTCGTGCTCGAGCTCACACGCAAGGGCAAGATGGATGCTCTGACGGTGAAGATCGAGCCTCGAGAAGGTGTCTCTCACGACGAGGCGATTGCAGCTGCGAGCACACTGCAGCACCACATCAAAAGCCGAATCGGCACCTCTGTCAAGGTTGAGCTGGTACCAGAAGGTTCACTCGAGCGTTCGCAGGGCAAGCTGAAGCGGCTCTACGACCTGCGGTAAGCAGTCGAAACACAACTGATACAGTAAGCGGCGGTTCATCTATTCGTTTGACCGCCGCTTTCACTTTACTCGGAAGGGAGTTTTCGCCATGTCGCCCTATGCGCGCACTCCCTCAGCCAAGCGCGGCAGACCCGGTTACGACCAAGAACAGATGCTCGAAGTGATCGTCAAGGTGTTTACCGATCATGGTTATGACGCCGCAACACTCGAACTCATCGCCAAGCGCCTCGGGCTCTCAAAGTCGGCCGTTTACCACCATTTCGATTCGAAGTCTGCCATGCTCGAACTCGCCCTTGAGGGGGCGCTTGGAGCCCTCGAAGCTGTGTTCACTGCTCCAGGGGCAACCGAGGGCAAGGCGAGCGATCGCATTGACTCCGTGGTGACCGGCGCGGTTCGTGTCGCCTGCGAGCAGCGCCCCGCGTTGCTGCTACTGCTGCGCTTACACGGTAATTCTGAAGTTGAGCGGCGCGCGATGCAGCGTCGTCGCGAATTCGATTCGAAACTGCGCCAGCTCTTCGAGCTCGCGCTGAGCGAGGGTAGCCTACGCGCCGATTTTGACCCGGGCCTCGCCGAGCGCTTCACCTTTGGGCTCATTAATTCAATCGTCGAGTGGTACCGCCCTGGTGGGCGGTACACCCACGATGAGATTGCCGACGCTGTGCTGCGGTTCTTGCGCGGCGGTCTCGCCACACCCGCCAGCACGTGAAAGGCCCCGGGTGCGTGAGCACCCGAGGCCTTTCCTCTCAGAACCTATTCAGATGATGAAGCAGCTACCGGAGCCTTCGAGACCAGGGTGAGCACATCGTAGGTGGCCACGACCTCGTCGTTCTGGTTCTTCAGCACCGCATCCCAGTGCACCTCACCGTATTCGTCGGTCTCGCGCGGAATTATCTGCTTTGCAGTCAGCGCGACTTGCACCTTATCGCCGGGCGATACTGGCGTGATGAAACGCAGGTTCTCGAGGCCGTAGTTTGCGAGCACCGGGCCGACGTCTGGCCACACAAAGAGGCCGGCCGCAAACGAGAGCAGCAGGTAGCCATGCGCCACGCGCCCCGGGAAGAAGGGGTTCGCCGCGGCTGCCTCTTCGTTTGTGTGTGCATAGAACGTGTCGCCTGTAAATTCGGCAAAGTGCGTGATGTCTTCGAGCGTGACCTCGCGCGACTCAGAAACCACCTGATCGCCAATACGCAGATCTTCGAGGGACTTCTGAAATGGGTGCACGTCGTCGCGCGTTGTGGCCCCCGCATGCCACACCCCCGTGACCGCGGTCATCATCTCTGGGCTGCCCTGAATCGCGGTGCGCTGCATGTAGTGAAACACGCTGCGCACTCCGCCAAGCTCTTCGCCACCACCCGCGCGGCCCGGGCCGCCATGCACAAGCATCGGCAGTGGCGAGCCGTGACCGGTCGACGAGCGCGCGTTGTCTCGATCGAGCAGCAGCATGCGACCGTTTGCCGAGGCTGCCCGAAGTGTGAGAGCCGAGACGAATGCGGGATCAGCCGAGGCGACGCTCGTCACAAGTGAGCCGCCGCCGCGCACGACCAACTCGGCGGCGCGTGCCGCGCCCTCGCCGTCACTCGTGTCGTAGCCGATCACCGAGCTGACCGGACCGAAGGCCTCGGTGTCGTGCACTCGGGCGGCATTCGCGTCATCGAAGCGTAGCAGGATCGGCTGCAGCATCGCGCCACCCGCGCCCGCACCAGCCCCCGCGTCAACACCTTGCCCAGCACCCACCACGATCTCGCCACCGTCTGCGACGAGCTTGTCGACCTGACGCAGCACTTCTTCGCGCTGCTCTGCAGAGGCGAGTGCACCCATAGTGACGCCCTCGGTGCGCGGGTCGCCCACAACGATCTTCTCTTCGATTCGCGCACGCACCGCCTCAACAACGTCACCCACCGACGAGGCGGGCACGATCGCACGGCGAATCGCGGTGCACTTCTGGCCGGCTTTCGTGGTCATCTCGTTGACGAGCTGGCGCACGTAGGCATCAAATTCGGGGGTGCCCGCGACGGCGTCGGGGCCCAGCACCGAGGCGTTAATCGAATCGGTCTCTGCCCCGAAGATCACTCCCCCGGTCTGCACCGCATCGTGCCTGCGCAGTGCGTCTGCGGTTGAGGCAGAACCGGTGAACGACACGACGTCGCCGAGCTTCGCGTGGTCAAAAACGTCACGAATCGAGCCAGAAACCAGCTGCACCGCACCGTCTGGCAGCAAACCAGACTCAACCATGATGCGCACCATGTGCTCGGCCAGGTAGGCACCGGGGGTGGCAGGTTTGATCACCGAGGGCATGCCCGCGAGAAACGCGGGTGCAAACTTCTCAAGTGAGCCCCAGACCGGAAAGTTGAAGGCGTTGATCTGCACTGCGACGCCTGGCAGCGTCGTGCGAATGTGGCGCCCCAAGAAGGTGCCGTCTTTCGAGAGCACCTCGAGTGGCCCGTCAAGCTGCACCTTTGCGTTGGGCAGCTCGCGGCGACCCTTGCCCGAATAGGTGAATAGCACACCGATGCCGCCGTCGATGTCGACCCACGAGTCGATTTTCGTTGCGCCGGTCTTATACGACAGCTCGTAGAGCTCCTGCTTGCGCTCGGTGAGCACGAGGGCAAGCTGCTTCAGCAGCACCGCACGCTGGTGAAAGGTGAGCGCGCCGAGGTTCTTTTGGCCGACCGTGCGTGCGTGATCCAACGCAGCCCCGAGATCGAGGCCCTCGCTCGACACGCGAGCAACCGGCTCACCCGTCGAGGCGTCGAGCACCTCTACACCCGTGACGTTGTCAGCGGGCGACCACCAGGCATCTTGCACGTAGCTCTGAAGCATTCGTGGCTCGGTTTCAAGCGTCGTTGTTTCGAGCGTCATAGCTCTGACTCCTTCGGTCATGACGTCTAGCGACGTGTCGAGGTGTGTGGCGTTATTTGCCGTTGGTCCAGTCATAAAAACCCTGGCCGCTCTTGCGGCCGAGTTTGCCCGCCTCGACCATATCTTTGAGCAACTGCGGTGGGGCAAATCGCGGCCCCAGGTCGCGCTCGAGCTGTTCAGCAATGCCGAGACGAACGTCGAGCCCCACGATGTCGGTGGTTTTTAACGGCCCAGTTGGGTGCTTGTAGCCGAGCTCCATCGCGAGGTCGATGTCTTCAGCGCTGGCAACGCCCTCTTCAACCATTCGAATCGCTTCGAGCGCAATGGCTACACCGAGGCGGCTCGATGCAAAACCCGGCGAGTCTGACACAGTGATTGGAGTCTTGCCGAGTGCTCGCACCCAGCCGCGAGCCTTCTCTGCGAGCTCGCCGTTTACCTGGTCGTGCTGCACAATTTCGATCAGCGTCGATGCTGGCACCGGGTTGAAAAAATGAAGACCGATAAATTGGGCAGGCCTGTCAAGGGTCTCGGCGAGCTGCGCAAGCGGAATCGACGAGGTGTTCGAAGCGAGAGTCGCGAAATCAGGCAGTTGTTGCTCAATCGCACGTAGCGTTTCGAGTTTGAGGTCGAGGATCTCGGGCACTGCCTCGACAACCAGCTGACATGCCCCGAATGCACCCACGTCGGTCGCAACTGTCAGCGCCTGCTTCAATAGCGCAGCATCGCCGTCGAACCCACGCGCAACCGACGCATCAATGCTCGCCTCGATGCGCTGTCTTGCCGACTCGGCCGCCTCGACATCGCGTTCGACGACGACGACATATGCCCCGGCAAGAATGAAGGCGTGGGCGATGCCCCCACCCATGCGGCCGCCGCCCATCACACCGACACGCGAGGGCACAGAGATTTCAATCGATCCGCTCATTTGCTGTTCTTTCGTTCAAGAAACTCGGTCATGCGCCGCATCTTTTCGGGGGTTTCAAAGAGCACCGATTGCTCTTCTAGGTCGATCTGTGGGTGCGCCGACCGGGGGGCCTGCAGCACCCTTTTTGAGGCCTGTGTTGCCGCAGGGTCGAGCGCTGCGATTCGCCCAGCGATCTTCTCTGCGCGCTCGAGTGCCGTGGCTGAGTCTGCTTCGAGGTGAGTGATGAGCCCTGCGCGCAGCGACTCGTCAGCATTCAGCACACGCCCCGCGAGCATGATTTCGGCGGCGAGCGGCTCACCAACCAGCTCGCGCAAGCGCCAACTCGCCCCGGCCGCAGCGATGATGCCGAGGCCTGTCTCGGGGTTACCGATCTTGAGTGTCGGTGTACCAACACGAATATCGGCGGCGTAGGCAAGTTCGGCGCCGCCGCCAAGCGCGTAGCCTTCGAGCACTGCAATCACTGGCATCGGCAGCGCGTTCACGCGCATAAACGCACGCGTGTTGATTCCCTTGAGCGCGTCTTCGGCCCGGCGCGCACGCAGTTGCGCAATGTCAGCGCCGCCCGCGAAAGTGCCCTCGGCTCCACGCAAGATAAGTGTGTTTGGCGCCGCTTCGAGCGTCTCACAGAGCTCGTGCAGTGCGTCGATCAGATCTTGATCGATCGCGTTGCGCTTCTCAGGTCGGTTGAGTGTTGCGAGCACGTGTGTGTCGAAGCGTTCGACGAGCAACGGCTCAGTTTCGGTTGTCTCAGCCACGATTACACCCGCTCAATAATGGTGGCTGTGCCCTGACCAACGCCGACGCACATCGTCGCGAGACCATAGCGTGAGCCCTCTCGTTGCATCCGATTGAGCAGGGTGACGAGCAGTCGTGAGCCAGATGATCCGAGGGGGTGGCCGAGCGCGATGGCACCACCGTCAGCGTTGACCCGAGCGGGGTCGAGGCCGAGACGTCTCATGCTCGCGAGCGACTGCGAAGCAAACGCCTCGTTCAGTTCAATCGAGCCAATGTCATCAACCGACAGACCCGCGCGTTTCAAGGCTTTCTCTGTTGCGGGTACGGGGCCTAGCCCCATGATCTCGGGTGCAAGTGCAGCCGAAACGCTGGTGACGACCCGCGCCCGTGGCGTCAAACCGTAGCGCTCAACTGCCTCACCGCTCGCCACGAGCAGCGCACTCGAACCATCGTTGAGCGAAGAGGCGTTGCCCGCGGTAACCACGCTGCCGCCAGCAACAACTGGGCGCAAGCCTGCAAGCACCTCAAGCGTGGTGCCAGGGCGTGGCCCCTCGTCTACCGAAACGACGACTTGTTTGCCTCGGCCGAGATCTACGCTGTATGGCGCGATTTCGCGTTCAAAGTGGCCCGCTTCAATGGCAGCGAGCGCACGGCGGTGGCTCTCTACCGCAAATGCGTCTGCATCTTCACGGCTGATCGCATCGACGCGAGCGACCTCTTCAGCAGTCTCGGGCATCGAGAACGTTGCCTTCTCACGGGCCGCGAGACGAGGGTTCGTGAAGCGCCAGCCGATCGAGGTGTCGAACTGCTCCCCCGGCTTCGACCACGCACGGCCCGGCTTCTCTTGCACCCATGGCGCGCGCGTCATCGACTCGACACCGCCCGCAATAATGAGGTCAGCGTCGCCCGCGCGAATCGCCTGTGAGGCACTCGAGACCGCGGTCATGCCCGATGCGCAGAGTCGGTTGACCGTGTATCCAGGCAATGTATCGGGCAGGCCGGCGAGCAACACCGCCATGCGCGCCACATTACGGTTGTCTTCGCCCGCCTGGTTTGCAGCACCGAAAATCACCTCGTCAATGGCATCTGCCGGTACACCCGTTCGCTCAACGATGCTCTGCAACACGTGAGCCGCAAGGTCGTCGGGGCGTACTGCGGCAAGCGCGCCCCCGTATCGCCCTACAGCGGTACGAACTCCATCTACGAGATAAGCCTCTGCCATGCTCGTCGACCTCCTCGTCGAATACTTAAGTCGACCAAACAATGAATTAGTGAATGACCGGTCAGTTAATACAGTATCAGGATAGATCGAACCCCTCGCCCCTCGCAACGCAGGGGGCAATTTAGCATTTCGGCGCGCCAAATGTGCACAACTGCCACAATCTGTGGTTTACTTACTGACCAGTCGGCAAGTAATTGTCGCGCTTTTCCGTTATGCGCTCTTTTGCATGAGCGTCCAGAGAACAATGGAGTTCAGATGACTCAGACTATTGACGCCGCCCGCGAGCAACGCCGTGTGCTCGCGGGTACTGTGGTTGGCACCTCAATCGAGTGGTACGACTTCTTCATCTACGCGCAGGCGGCCGGCGTGGTTCTCGGCCCGCTGTTCTTCGCCCCTGCAGGCGAGACCTTCGGCCAGATTGTGGCCTGGGCTTCGCTCGGCATTTCATTCCTCTTCCGTCCTCTCGGCGCGATTGTCGCCGGCCACCTTGGCGACAGACTCGGTCGCAAGCAAATGCTGGTGCTCACCCTGATTCTGATGGGCGCTGCAACTGCACTCATCGGCATGCTGCCAACGTACGCACAGATCGGCGTGATGGCACCGATTCTGCTCGTGCTGCTCCGCATTCTTCAGGGCTTCTCAGCCGGTGGCGAGTGGGGCGGCGCAGCCCTCATGTCAGTCGAGCATGCACCAAAGGGCAAGCGTGGCTTCTTCGGCGCCTACCCGCAGATTGGCGTGCCGATCGGCATGATTCTCGCCACCGCGACCCTCTGGCTCCTCACCACCACCCTCACCGAAGAACAGTTTCTCTCGTGGGGCTGGCGCGTGCCGTTCCTCTTCTCAATCGTGCTGATCTTCGTCGGCTACATCATTCGACGCGCAGTCGAAGAGTCGCCCGTCTTCGCTGAACTCCAGGAGCGCAAAGCTTCTTCGTCAGCACCCCTGAAGACGCTCTTCAAGCGCAACACCAAAGAGGTGGTTCTTGCGGCACTCATCTTCATCGCAAACAATGCCGCCGGTTACCTACTGATCGCCTTCTTCTCGTCGTACGCTACCCGCCCTGTCGAGGCCGGCGGCCTCGGGCTTGAGCGCCCTCCGGTGCTGCTCGCGACAACACTCGCGGCATTCGGCTGGCTGGCTTTCACGCTCTGGGGCGGCATGATCTCGGACAAGATCGGGCGCGTGCGCACCTTCCAGATTGGTTACGTGCTGCTCGCCCTGTGGGCCATCCCAATGTGGGGCCTGATTAACACAGGCAACATCTACCTGTACTTCGTGGCCCTGTTTGCCATGACAGTCGGCCTCGGCCTGTCGTACGGCCCCCAGGCTGCGCTCTACGCTGAGATGTTCCCCGCTGACATTCGCTACTCGGGTGTCTCGATCGGCTATGCCATCGGAGCTATTCTCGGTGGCGCCTTCGCTCCGATGATCGCTGAGCTGGTGTTCGGCAAGACCGGCCAGATCTGGACGGTCGGGCTCTACATCGTGATCGTCAGCATCATCTCGCTCGTCGCGGTGTCGCTCGTGAAGACGAAGAACGACGTGCCGCTCAATACGACAACGGTCGACATTCACGGCTAATCACTTACTAGCAGAAGGGCCCCGGCGCGAAAGTCGGGGCCCTTCTGTCGTCGGCCCTCAGAGCCGTGAAAACACCCGAAGCGGGTGCTCGATCTTCTCGATGAGGCTGCCCAAAAAACCTGCTGCGTAGCCGCCATCGCACACCCGATGATCGAATGCGAGTGAGAGTTGCGCGATGCGGCGCACAACGATCTCACCGCCCACCACCCACGGCTTCTCGATCACACGGCCCATTCCGAGAATCGCCACCTCAGGGTGGTTGATAATCGCCGCAGAACCGTCGACGCCGAAGCCACCATAGTTATTCAAGGTGAACGTCGAGCCAGAGAGTTGAGCTGGGGCGAGACGGCCGGTGCGCGCCTCGGCGCTCAGCTTACGCAGCGCAGCATCAAGCTCAGCGATCGATAACGCTCCCGCCTGGGGCAGCACCGGCACAGAAAGCCCGCGCTCAGAGTCAACCGCGATGCCGAGATTGACACCGTCGAAGCTCATGAGCTCGGTGCAGTCTTCGCTCAGACGCGATGCGAGCAGCGGGTACTCCTGCAGCGCGAGCAGCACGAAACGCGCGACAAGAGTGGTCACCGACGGCGAGCGCTCGCCTGTTGGCGCCATCTGCGAGCGCAGCCGCCAAAGTTCGGTGAAGTCGACGTCAACCCAGACGGTTGCCTCAGGAATCTCAGAGCGGCTTCGGCTCATCTTCGCAGACACCGCCTTGCGAAGCGGCGAGAGCTTCTCGATCGCAGCGAGCTGCAGCCCATGCAGACCGCGGGCTTCGTCACCAAGTGGCACCACACCTGCCCGTGCCGCCATGTTTGCAGCGACGAGATGCTTCGCGGCCTGCAACACATCGGCGCGAGTCACCGCACCATCGCTTCCGGTGGCGTCGACGACACGAGGATCAACACCGAGCTCCTTTGCAAGCCGTCGCACAATGGGTGACCGAACCGCGACGGGAGCTCCCTCATTCGCGGCCGACCTCGCCGAGGCCAAAGACCCTACCCCTCTTCGGCGTCTGCGGCCTTTCGCAGCGACGCTACCGGTGCCGTACCCGATCAGTACGTTGCCCGATCCGGCCTCAGCCTCAGCTGGCTGAGCACCCGCGCGCTCTTCGGAGCGGTATGCCTCGGCCTCGGCACGATCCTCTCTCTGCAACGCGCTATCGCCGTGGCTCACCGATGCATCACCCGCTGCCCCGACCTCGATCACAGGCGAACCTGTCTCAACGGCCTCGCCCTCTGCGCCGTGCAACGCGAGTACCACGCCAGCGTATGGCGAGGGCAACTCTACGATGCTCTTCGCAGTCTCGACTTCGGCGATCGCCTGGTCGATC
>JAPXTT010000015.1:0-11674 GCA_033812395.1 Leucobacter sp.
GGCAGCGCCGGGCCGGTATAGATGTCGTACTGCGTGCGCGCCTCGCTGTCGTGCAGTGAGAGCATCTCGAGAAGATCTGGCATTGCTGACATGCGTGCTCCTGATCAGTTAGGCGTCGATCGCCGCGCGAGTTGGGTGTTGTCGCTCAGTCTATTGGGGCTGCGGCAGCCACTCGGGCACGCAACACGCCATAGGCTGATGGCGTGACCTCGCATCTGCAGCTTCTTGATCATGCCACTCGTGATGATTTACGCATCTACCTAGAGCGGCTGCAAAAGTACGGTCAAGCAGAGGTGCGTTTGGTGGTGCGAGGATCGGTGCTCGCCGTGTTCGGCTGTACTCAGGCACCGAGCTCACTGCTTGACGCACTCCCAACAGTGCTCGTGCTCCGTTCGTTTGCGCTCGCGCCCGAGAACGCGGGGAGGCTGAACGGTACCGACGTCACGGTGACGGGGCGTGGCCTGCTCGACCGCATCGCACGTTTAGCAAAGCTTGGGCTGGTGCTGGAGCTCCCTGATGCGCATGTTGCAGCTGTGTGGGCTGGCGTATTACCACCTAGGAGCGGCTGGCAGGCTACGGGGGTCATTGACGGAGAATCGCTCGTATCGGTGGCTCGTGATGGCATCACGAGAGTTGCTTCAGCGTTGCCAGAGAACCCTGGCGAGGCGATAGTGCGCAAGGTGCGAGAGACGGTGTGGGGTGCAGCTATCGCGCCTGGTGTACCAGCTGCTGCTGCTTTTGCCGCCGAATCGATGGGGTTTTTGACAGGCGAGGCTCGTGTGGCACTGGCGCAGAGTCGCACCTGGACGAGACTTGATACTTCTCGCGGGCAGGTGTTTGTGAGGGTCAGGGTGTGACTGCTACTTCTTGCGTTTAGCAAGTCTGCCAACTGGGTTTTTGAGGTCTGAATTTCGTACGGGATCTGCACTGCGTATGGGAGCTGCACTGCGTGCGAGATATGCATTGCGTGCGAGTTTTTCAGCCAATCTGACGTACGTTGTGCATATCTCGCACGCAATGCAGTGATACCGGGGGAGATGCAGTGAGAGCGCGGGGAGATGCTGCAGTCGCATGATGTGGGCGAAATCCACTGGAGCAAAGGAGTCTCGTGCATTCAGCGAGCCTCTGCGCCGATCACGCCGCTCGATTCTCAGCAGAGCCGAAGCGAAGCGCAACGAGATGGGGTAGAATAACTGGGTTATCTAGAAGGAGACGCAGCAAATGGCACAGGTGAACGGCATCATTGATCCCCCCATCGACGACCTGCTCGAGAAGGTCGATTCGAAGTACGCTCTCGTGGTCTTTGCCTCGCAGCGCGCACGTCAGATCAATGACTACTACACCGATCTGCATGACGGCAACCTCTTCGACAACGTTGGCCCGCTCGTCGATGCCTCGGTTGACGACAAGCCGCTGTCGACGGCGCTGCACGAGATCGCCGAGGGCAAGCTCGAGATGAAGCCCCGCGTGCACGTTGCGCCCGAGGTTGCACTTGAGGCCGCACTCGATGCAATCGAGCTCGATGACGCAATCGAGGGTACCGAGGGCGAGTAACCTCGTGTCTCGCGCTGCCTCTGCGACGGGGCCGATGTCAGTGGTGTTCGCTAGGCTGATTTCATCATGACAAGACGATTTTTTACCTCTGAGTCGGTGACCGAGGGTCACCCCGATAAGATCTGCGATCGCATCTCAGACTCCATTCTCGACGCGATTCTTGCGATCGACCCCGCCGCGCGCGTCGCGGTCGAAACCCTCGTCACTACGGGCCTCGTGCACGTGGCGGGCGAGATTCGCACTGAAGGTTACGTTGAGATTCCTGAGATCGTACGTGCAGCGGTTCGCGAGGTGGGCTACACCTCGAGCGAGATGGGCTTCGATGCCTCGTCTTGTGGCGTATCGGTCTCTATTGGGCAGCAGTCTGCTGACATCGCGAGCGGTGTAGAGCGTTCGCTTGAGGCCCGCGAGGGTGCCGGTGAGATTGACGAGCTCAGTATGCTCGGTGCCGGTGACCAGGGCATTATGTTTGGCTACGCCACCGATGAGACGCCCGAGCTGCACCCGCTGCCGAGCTGGCTCGCGCACCGCATGGCTGAGCGCCTCACCGAGGTGCGCAAGACCGGCGTGCTGCCGTATCTGCGCCCCGACGGCAAGACCCAGGTTACTATCGGCTACGAGGGTGACCGTGCGGTCAGCGTTGAGGCAGTTGTGGTCTCAACCCAGCACGAGGGGCAGATCTCGCAAGAACAGCTGCGTGCCGACGTCGCGCGCGAGGTCATTCGCCCTGTGCTCGAACGCGTCGACCTTGCGAGCGCAGACGCTGAGCTCTTCATTAACCCAGCTGGCCCATTTGTGATTGGCGGCCCGACGGGTGACGCCGGCCTCACCGGCCGCAAGATCATTATTGACACGTATGGTGGGGCGAGTCGCCACGGTGGCGGCGCGTTCAGTGGCAAAGACCCGTCGAAGGTAGACAGGTCGGCAGCATACGCTATGCGCTGGGTTGCCAAGCATGTGGTTGCCGCTGGTCTCGCTCGTAGAGCAGAGTTGCAAGTGGCCTACGCGATCGGGCGTGCGCATCCAGTGGGGCTCTACGTCGAGACGTTCGGTACCGAGACTGTGCCGCTTGAGCGCATCGAGGCAGCGGTGCGTGAGGTGTTCGACCTGCGCCCGGCCGCGATTATTCGCGATCTTGACCTGCTGCGCCCCATCTACGCGAAGACGAGCGCCTACGGGCACTTCGGTCGCGAGTTGCCCGAGTTTACGTGGGAGGCCACGCCTCGGGTAGACCAGCTGCGTGCCGCTGCCGGGTTGTAGGCCAAGGTGAGCCCGGCCGAGGCTGCACGCGGGCGCCCCGTCGCCCAGGTGCTGCTCGACTCGGCGTTGCCGCAGCTTGATCATCTGTTCGACTATGCGATTCCGCGAGAACTTGCAGATGATATTCGCGTTGGGCAGCGCGTGCGTGTACCGTTTCGCTCGCAAAGTAGGCGCAGCCACGGCTACGTGGTTGACTTCGCAGAATCGAGCGATTTTGGGGGTGAGCTGCAACCAATAGCTGAGATTGTAGGGCCTGTTTCGCTGTTGACCCCGAAGCTTTGGCGGTTGGCCAGAACCGTTGCAGACCGCGCCGGTGGCTCGGCATCTGACATTTTGCGCCTGGCGATTCCGCAGCGAATGGTGCGTGCCGAGAAACAGCATCTTGCGGCACGCGAAGCGACACAGCAAGGCCCGGGGGGCGGCGCAAGTACCAAGCCTGCAGAGAGTGGTGAGACTCCAGTACCGGCTTTCGTGCCAAGCGACGTCGAGCACGAGACCACCGAGCTGTTGCTTCGAGGCGACCGCCTCGCGGTAACCGCTTCACACGGCCCCGAGCGACTGGGTACCGGCGAGTGGGTTGGCGGCTGGGCGGTGCGTCTCGCGCGAGCCGCGCTCGACGTCTTCGCGCAGGGGCGCAGTGTGATTCTCGTTGCTCCCGACTATCGCGATGTCGACCAACTGGCTGACACACTCGCTTCACTGGGGCACGGAGACGTGGTGCGCGTCGACTCGAGGCAGCCGGGCAGCGCGCGTTACGCCTCGTTCTTGCGTGCGCTCGATGACACACCACGCATTGTGCTCGGCAATCGCTCGGCCATCTATGCGCCCGCCTATCGGCTCGGTGCCATTCTGCTTTGGGATGACGGTGACCCCCTGCTCGCCGAGCTGCTCGCGCCCTACGTGCACGCGCGTGACGCGGCACTCGTGCGCGCATCGATCGAGCACGAGGGTGAACCCGGCAGCGAACCAGGACTCGAACCTGACCGCGTCGGCCTCATGTTCGCCGCGCACGCCCGCAGTGCCGAGGTGCAGCGGCTCATCGACATTGGCTATGTGCAGGCCGAATCTGTGCCCCCGCGCCGCACCCGTATCATCACAGCCGAGTCAGTGCAGCACCAAGGTGGCGATTTTGCGCGCGTGCCAGAGTTTGCGGCCCGCACGCTTCGCGAGGGGTTGGCGAAGGGGCCGGTGCTTGTGCAGGTGGCGACGCCGGGCTATGCGCCCGTCGCGGTCTGCGGTGACTGTGGGGAGCGCGCCCGGTGCCTGGCATGCGGTGGCCCAATCGGTTTTCGTGGAGCGCAGCGGGCGATGTGCCGCTGGTGCGGTGAGCACACGGGCTGTTGGCGCTGCCCAGAGTGTCGCGGCGCGCGGCTCTCGCAGCGCGGGGCAGGCTCCGAGCGCACAGCCGAACAGTTTCAGCGGCAGTTTCCGGGTACCAGAATCGTGCTGAGCGATGGCTCCCACCCGCACGAGCGCGTCGATTCAAGGCCTGCGCTGGTGGTCGCAACGCGGGGAGCCGAGCCGATCGCCGCTGGCGGCTACCGAGCAGTGGTGCTGCTTGACGCAGACCGCCTGCTGAGCCTCGAGTCGCTGCGCGCCGCCGAAGACTGTGTACGCTGGTGGCAGAACGCTGCGGCACTTGCTGCTCCCGATGCGCGCTGCGTGCTTGCCTCTGGTAGCGGCCCGGCGGTGCAGGCGTTTGTCACCGGCCGCATTGACGAGTGGTTGCGGTCAGAGCTGAGTGACCGGCATCAGCTGAGGTACCCACCGGCCGTTCGTGTAGCGAGCGTCACTGGGGGCAGATCAGAGGTTGACCGGGCGCTCAGCGCGCTCGGAACATTGCCAGGCGTCGACGTACTCGGCCCGACCCCCGTGGCTGAACGGCAGTTGCGACCCGGCGATGCAGGCGCGAACCTTGTGCGAGCGATCGTGCGTTTCGACTACGGTCAGGGCGCAGAGGTGGCGAAACGCCTTCGCGGGGCGCTCGTTGCAGACGCCGCCGGATCCTCGTCGCGCGTTGCCGGCCGTACCCCGGGCCGGGCGAGACCTGAGGCGCTGCGGCTACGCTTCGATGATCGCGGCGTGTTCGACAGCTAGTGTAAGAACAGCAGCATCGCGGCGACTGCGATGAAGAGTGCCCCAAACACGCGATTAATGGCGCGGCGACCTCTGGGGGTTTGGGTAAGCCTGCGAAACGACCCGGCAGCCCCTGCGAACACACCCCACATCACCACCACGTCAATCGTCACCATCGTGATCGTCACCGTCAGGTATTGCGGCAGCTGCGGTTGATGTAACCGCACGAATTGCGGCATGAACGCCAGAAAGAAAATGATGGCCTTCGGGTTCAGAATATTCACCCAGAAGCCTCGCCTCAGCATTGACCAGCGACTCTCACCTCGCGGGGTAAAGCTCGCCTCTTCTTCGGCCGCGTCGGCATCGGTTTTGGCGAGGATCAGCCGAATCCCGAGAAACACCAGGTAGGCGGCGCCCACATACCTGACGAGGTCGAACACGACCGGAAATCGCGAGATTACGAGCCCCACGCCCGCCGCCACCACGATGATGTAGATGACAAGCGCGATCTGTTGGCCCAGAATGCCCCAGATCGATCGCCGCCACCCCTCGGTGAGCGAGTTCGACATGGTGTTGATGGCGCCCGCACCGGGGGTCAGACTGATCACGATGCAGGCCACCAACAACGAGAGCCAGAGAGAAAAGCTCACTTAGTCACTACTCACTTAATTTGATGCAATTGCTTTGGCGATGGGTCAACCCGCTACGCGCGCTTCAGGCGCTCTGCAACGAAATCGACGTCTTTGTCGCCGCGGCCCGAAAGGTTCGCGATGATAATGCTGTCTGCGGGCAGCGTCGGGGCGAGCTTCACCACGTGCGCGAGTGCGTGCGACGACTCGAGCGCGGGAATAATGCCTTCGACTCGGGTCAATAGCTGAAACGCCTCGAGCGCTTCGGCGTCGGTGACGGTGACGTACTCACCTCGACCGATTTGCTCGAGGTGTGCGTGTTGCGGGCCGACGCCGGGGTAGTCGATGCCCGAGCCGATCGAGTGCACGGGGGCTGGCTCGCCGTTCTCGTCGAGCAGCACCTTCGTGTGCATGCCGTGAATGTCGCCTGTGACGCCGAGCGTCATGGTCGCCGCATGGCGGTCGGTGTCTAGGCCCTCGCCCGCGGGCTCAACGCCGATAACGCGCACCGACTCATCATCGAGAAAAGCGTCGAAGAGGCCCATGGCGTTCGATCCACCGCCGACGCAGGCGACGAGCGCATCGGGCAGCCTCCCCTCGGCCTCGAGAATCTGGACGCGTGCCTCGCGGCCAACGACCGACTGAAAGTCACGCACCATCGAGGGGAACGGGTGGGGCCCGACGACCGAGCCGATTGCGAAGAGGTACTCGTCTGGCGCTGCGGCGTAGACCTCGAAGGCCGAGTCTACGGCCTCTTTCAGTGAGCGACCGCCGCGTTCGACGGGCACCACCTTCGCGCCAAGCAGCTCCATGCGCACCACATTTGGGTGCTGCTTCGCTACGTCGATTGCACCCATATGAATCTCACACTCGAGGCCGACGAGCGCGGCGGCGGTTGCGAGCGCCACGCCGTGCTGCCCGGCACCGGTCTCAGCGATGACCTTGGTCTTGCCCATGCGCTTGGCAAGCAGCGCCTCGCCGAGCGTGTGGTTGATCTTGTGCGCGCCCGTATGGTTCAGATCTTCGCGCTTGAGGTAGACCTTCGCACCGCCGAGCCTCCGGGTCAGGTTCTCTGCAAAGTACAGCAGCGAGGGGCGGCCAACGTACTTACTCAGAAGCGACTGCAATTCATTCTGAAACTCGGGATCATTTCGTGCGGTTTCGTACGCCGCGGCAACCTCGGCCATCGGCGTGGCAAGAAAAGGCGGCAGAATCGCCCCGCCAAATTCGCCGAAGTACCCGCGCTCGTCTGCGCGGTAGATGCCTTGCTGGGTGTCGGTCATGAGGGAGCTCCTTTGGTTTCCTCGCCACTCGAAAACAAAAAAGCACCGCCTTCGAGGGGCGGTGCTTGGTTTCAGATATGCAATATCGAACAGAACCGCCGTCAGGCGAGCCACCACTGATTCGAGAAATGCATGAGGCGAGCTTAGCAGCAAGCGGGTCGCGAGAGGCAACGCGTGAGTACTGCGAGAATAGAGCAATGCGCATCGTCTTCGCCGGAACCCCAGAGTTCGCCGTGCCCAGCCTGAGGGCGCTCGCGGCGCACCACGAGATTGCGGGTGTGATTACCCGCGAAGACGCGCCGCTCGGCCGCAAGCGCGTGCTCACCCCGTCGCCGGTGGCGCAGGCAGCGAGCGAGCTCGGCCTGCCTGTCTACAAGGCGAACAAGCTCGACGCTGCGGCCACCGAGTGGGTAGAGAGCCTCGGCGCCGAGCTCGGCGTGATTGTCGCCTATGGCGGCCTCGTGCGCGAGCCCTTGCTTTCGCTGCCCGCCCACGGCTGGATCAACCTGCACTTTAGCGACCTACCAGCCTGGCGCGGCGCGGCGCCCGTGCAGCGAGCGCTCATGGTTGGCGAGCAGCGTCTCGGTGTGACAGTGTTTCGGCTCGTTGCTGCGCTTGACGCAGGGGCAGTGCTCTCACGTGACTCTCGCGAGTTCGCGCCGGGCACAAGCGCAGGCGAGGCTCTTACTGAGTTGTCAGAATTCGGTACGGGCGCGTTGCAGCGGGCGATTGAGGTGCTCGATGAGGATCCGCAGGCAGGCGAGGAGCAGCTTGGTGAGGCGACCTACGCTCACAAGCTGAGCCGTGAAGACGGCCGGCTTGACCTCACGCTTTCGGCGAGCGCCGTGCTCGCGCACTGGGCCGGTGTCACGCCAGAGCCCGGGGCGTTTGTGCTGTTCGAAGAGCAACCCCTAAAACTGCACGAGCTGCGGCCAGTGGGTGATACGGTTTCGGGCGACGACGCTCGCATTGCCGGCACCGTGCGCTTGGTTTCGGGGCGGGCGATCCTCGATCTATCCGATGCCTCGCTCGAACTCGTGCGCGTGCAGCCAGCGGGCAAGGCGGCGATGGCTGGGGCCGATTGGTTGCGCGGCCGCGGGGCAGAGGCGGTGCTGTCATGAGCGCACGAGAGCAACGAAACCAACGTCACGGCAGAGTTTCTGGCGCACGCCTGGTTGCCTACGACGTGCTGCGCGACGTCGACGAGCGTGACGCCTATGCCAACCTCGCGCTGCCCTCGCGCATTCGCGCCGCAAATCTTGATGGGCGCGACGCTGGCCTCGCGACCGAGCTGGTGGCGGGCACGCTGCGCGGGCGGGGCCGCTACGATCGCATTCTCGAGCTCGCTTCGGGCCGAAGCGTCGACCGCATCGACGCGCGCACGCTGCGTGTGCTGCGGCTCGGCGCGCACCAGCTGCTCTCGATGCGCACAGCGTCTCATGCTGCGGTGAACGAGAGCGTCGAACTGCAGCGAAAGGTTTCGAACCCCGCGGCTGCCGGGTTTGTGAACGGCGTGCTGCGCACTATCGGCCGCTCGACAAACGACGAATGGGATGAGCGTATTGCCGAAGAGGCAGCGAGCGCCGATGAGGCACTCGCGACTCACGCTTCGCACCCCGCCTGGATCGTGCGAGCGTTGCGTGACGCGCTGCGCGCAGAGGGTCGCGAGGCTGAGCTTGAGGCGCTGCTCGAGGCAGACAACACTCCACCACGGGTGAACCTTGTGCTGTTGCCCGGAGCGGGCCTTGATGCCGAGACCGCTGCCGCGCTGGGCAGTGACCCCGATCGAGGGCGCGAGCTGTCGGTTTCAGGGGCTTCACCGATCGGACTCGAACTTGAAGGCGGCGATCCCGCGCGCGCAATCGATTCGATCGATGCGCCAGCCGGCTATGTGCGGGTGCAAGACCAGGGTTCGCAGCTTGCCGCGCTCGCGCTGACGCGTGCAAGGCCGGTGAGTGAGGGGGAGCGCTGGCTTGATCTCTGTGCGGGCCCCGGTGGCAAGACCGCCGTGCTCGGAGCCGAGGCGGCGCTTTCGGGCGCCACCGTGCGCGCGAACGAGGTGTCTGAGCACCGTACCGAGCTCGTGCGACGCTCTGTCGAGGCCACCACAGAGGTCGTAGAGGTCGTCTCGCACGACGGCCGCAGTGATGAGGCTTACGGTTCGGCTCGCTTCGACCGCATCATGGTCGACGCGCCCTGCTCGGGCCTGGGCGCGCTGCGCCGCCGCCCAGAGGCGCGCTGGCGCAAGCAGCCAACCGACCTGCCCTCGCTCACTGAGTTGCAGGGCGAGCTGCTCGAAGCGGCTTCGGCGCATCTGGCTCCAGGCGGTTTGCTCGCCTACGTGACGTGCTCGCCACACCGTGCAGAGACTCGTGTTGTGCTCGACGGGCTGCTGAAGCGCCACCCCGAGCTGCGCGAGATTGACGCGAAGCGGGTGCTGAACGAGGTCTCGCGAGAGCCACTCGACTTGGCTGGCAACGCGCTACACGCACAACTCTGGCCGCATCGCAATGGCACCGATGCGATGTTTATCGCGCTGCTTGAGCGCAAGAAATAGACCAGAAATGTGAGTGCAGAAGCTCATTCCCAGATGCTTGTCGCATCGGCGCGAGTTGAAGGTAGCTGAGTACTTTTGCCCCAAGCGAGAATATGATCTTCGACATGAAAATCTGAGCGGTTCGCGCCGACCGCTTCGAGCAACTCATCAATTTTCACGACACCCCCGGCGCGCTTTAAGAAGCGTGCCCTCACGATCGCCCGCGCGTAGATTTCTGGGCGTTTCGCGAGGTCTGGGCGCACGAACCGTTGCTCAAGGTAGATCGCCTGATCATCAAACCCGAGAATCTTCGTTTCAATCCAGAACTTATTCCAGGGGTTGAGAGATTTTCGGTACGAGATGGTTTGGCCAACCACGACGGGGTACCAGTCCAACTTCTTCAGCACATCCATCGTGCCAGTACGTTGCATCATGTCGAAACGTGCGACATCCATAATCGACAGATACTTGCCGTTATTCATGTGATTGAGTACATCGAGATCAGTGGGCCAGACTCTGAACTGAGATCTCGAGATATCACCAAAGTTCAACCGAGGGCGTCTGGGAGCGATCACAAACATGTGCCACAGGGTTCTAAAGATCATGTGCATACACAGCACCATATGGCACCCTCCAAAACGGAGGGTTGCATGTTGTGGGGTTTCTGCAATTTGTGATCTGCGCAATTCGGATACAACAGGTAAGATAGATCGGCGCGCTTTGGCGCTTGATCCTTTTTTCTTACCGAACCGGAGAAACACCGAATGGCAACCTCGAACGACATCAAGAACGGCACCGTAATCAAGGAGGCCGGTCAGCTCTGGAGCGTGGTTGAGTTTCAGCACGTGAAGCCTGGTAAGGGTGGCGCGTTTGTGCGCACCAAGCAGAAGAACGTCGTATCGGGCAAGATCATCGACAAGACCTACAACGCCGGCGCAAAGATCGAGACCGCGAGCGTTGACCGCCGCGACTTCCAGTACCTGTACCAGGATGGCGCTGACTTCGTCTTCATGGACAAGAGCGACTACGACCAGCTCACAGTGTCTGGCACCGTCGTTGGTGACGCTTCGAAGTACATGCTCGAGAACCTTGACGTGCAGATCGCACTGCACGAGGGTGAGCCCCTCTACATCGAGCTGCCTGCATCGGTTGTGCTCGAGGTGACCTACACCGAGCCCGGCCTGCAGGGCGACCGCTCGACCGGCGGCACCAAGCCCGCAACTGTTGAGACCGGTGCAGAGATTCAGGTGCCGCTGTTTCTCGAGACCGGCACCAAGGTCAAGGTCGACACCCGCACGGGTGACTACCTTGGCCGCGTTAACGACTGATCTTCAGGTGTCTGCACGTACCAAGGCGCGCAAACGCGCGCTAGACATGTTGTTTCAGGCCGATGTGCGCGGCGAATCGCTCGCACAGATTGTTGCTGCTGAGGCTAAGCGCGCCGCGGGCGAACCCGACCGCGCAGCTTCGTGGCTTTATGCACGCGAGATCGTTGACGGTGTCGCCGATCATCGCGACGAGATCGACGAGCTGATCGCGAGCTACGCCCAGGGGTGGACAATCGATCGCATGCCCAACGTCGACCGCGCCGTACTGCGGCTTGCCTCGTGGGAGCTGTTGCACAACCCTGAGGTGCCTCAGGCGGTTGCACTTGACGAGGCGGTCGAACTCGCGAAGCAGTACTCAACCGACGACAGTGCGCGTTTCGTGAACGGCGTGCTCGGTAAGATCGCGCTGCACGCGGGCGGCGAGTAAGGCTCGGTCGCTCTCGAACGCTGGGCCTCTGTGCCAGCATCTCGAATAACTCCCACAATTTGCGCCGAAGGGTTTCGGCGCAAATTGTGGGATTTTTTGTGCCTGCCCAAACAGGGGAGATCAGGGGCATGCGGCTCGAGCGGTATGCATTGCGTACGAGATATGCACTGCGTACGTGAATTTCAGCCAGAATCACGCACATATTGCATATCTCGCACGCAAGACAGTGATGGCAGGTAAAACTGCCGCAGTCGCATGAGGTGTAGGGCCACAGGGCCACAGGAGTCGCCCTCATTCAGCGCGCCGCGCGTGCCAGTCACCCCTCATGACGTTCAGAAAGAACCTGAGTCATGCAATGGTGGGTTAATTCATGCGCTAGAATCGACTAGATACGGCTTTTCTTTAACGGCGTCCAGTGAGGCGCAGAAGGGGGCGGTGATTTGACAGCGAGAACGGTGCTCGAAGGTGCCGAGATTTCACGCGCGCTCACCCGCATTTCGCACGAAATCATCGAGGCGAACAAAGGCGCAGAGAACCTGGTCATCGTGGGCATTCCGACCCGCGGCGTGGTGCTCGCGCAA
>JAPXTT010000016.1:0-11598 GCA_033812395.1 Leucobacter sp.
GTGATGCTCTGGGCGTCGTCGCGGGTCTCGCAGATGTCTGCGAGCTGCTTCTCTGCCTTCGTGAGCGCAGACTGCGCCTGCTTCACCTCGTCGATGAACTCCTGCCCCCTCGGGCGTGCAGGCACTGCCTTGACCTCAGGCTGATCTCCTTCCGCCTTCTGGGCGGGGATCTCTTCCACGGCAGGTCGCTCGGCGTACAGCGTGCTGGTGCCGGCGCTGTGTCCGGCAGCTCAGTGCTCTCGACAGCGGTGAGCGCGTCTGCTGCGGCTCCCTGGGCGGTGTTTGCAGTCTTGCTGGCCTGTGTAGCAGCGTCGTTCGCGGTAGCGCAGAGACGGGTGGTCTCCGCGTTGTAGCTGTTGACGCCGATCACTGCGGCGGTGGCGCCGCCGCCGAGCACGAGTGCTCCGGCTGCGATCCATGCGATGAGAGCCTTCTTGCTGCGCTTCGGTGCTGGTGTATTGGTCGTTCTTTCTCCTGAACGCATGTTCAACATTCGGGCACCGCCACGGCGGTGAGGTACACACCCGGGTCGATTGGGCTATGGAAATTTCGAGTGGTGAAGCTGCCATCCTCAGCGATTTCATGTGGCCTGAAGCACCATGCGAGGCGAACACCCTGGGCATCCGCGACCTCAAACCCTGCTTCGAAGCTCCCGTCGCTTCGTATTAGACCGAGAGATTCTTCTGCAAGTTTGCCGTGCACCGAGAGGTTCACGATGCTCGGCAAGATTCCGCTCTCTTCAACCGGTGTAAGCATGGCATACACCGGTTGAGTACTGCTGCCTTGGTATCGTGCTTGGTCTATCTCTGATCGAGAGTCGATATCAACCACCGTGTTAGCTATCTCGGCTGCCCCTGGCACACAAGAGGGGTCAGAGTAGTAGACGGCAGGGTCAAAGAAGGTGCTCGTGATATCTCGGTGTTCGCCGGGCGCCAGCCAAGTTTCTTTGATCTCGTGCTGCAGGCACTGGGTGCCGTCTTCTGCGAGAACAGAGATCACAACAGTTGCGAACTCCCAGTGTTCTTCTGTGGCATTAGTGAGCGAAGTCGAAATACGTGTCCCATTGGAATCGTTGTACTGCACCAGCTGCGGTGCCGCAATGACGAGCTCTTCAGAAGTCGGCACGCGCTGATCTGATGGGTTCTCCATGGTCTGACCCATGGACCCGATTCCGGCGAAGATCATTGGAAAGATCATGGACACCCTGAAGAACCCGAGCACGTAGAACACAATGGAGATGATCATGCTCACCTTGGTCGTTGTGCTCGTTGCACCAACCCTGCTTGCGATTCTTTTCGCCACGGAGTTAATCACGATGGAGACCACGAGGATGAATGTCGTAACGACCCATGCAATTGGGTCAAATATCGCGGTCAGTGCGTCACCCATTCGTCGGTCTTCGAGATCATCGTTAGAGAGACCTCCGTACCCAAACAGATTGCTCACGCCGAGGACTTCATAAACCATCCAGAGCATGGCCACGATAGAGAGCACTCGCAGGATGGCCAGAGCCCTCTCTCGTTTCGCATCCGGGTGTCGCGGGGTAGCTGGCTGTTGCTGCATGGTCGGCTGAGGGTAGTTACTCACGTGTGTCCTCCTTTCTCAGCGGCGCCTTGGCGGGAAGTTTCGACTGATGTTGCGAGTCTCAAGGTAATTCGCGGTATGCCCCGCCGCATTGATCATGTTGCCAAACTGGGCGGCATTCGCTGCTCGAGTCTGTTCGCGCAGCTGTGCCGAGGCCATGTCCTCCATCCGCTGTTTGTAGAGCATCTCGTCATACTGGTTGATTGCTTCTTTGAGGGTGTCGGCGAATTGGTTCCTCACCCTGTTCGCGCAGAATGAGACGGCCTCAATGTGCAGGTAGTCCGGCGGGAACTGGTTTCCGATGTATGCCCTGAAATCATGCCTAGCCTGGTCGAGCTGCTGGTCAATTGTCTGTTCTTGAGCGCGGATGTGGGCGTTGTGCTGGTGTCGTTGTTCCGTGAGGTACTTTGCTTTCGCATGCTGTTTGGGCAACCAGATCTTGTTTCGCAGGAAGACAATGAGGATTGCCAACCCTACTGAGAGCATGATCGGGGTGACCCACATCAGCACTCGTACAAGACCTTCGAGCGGGTCTCCATACTCCACATTAGAAAACGGGAAGAGTACGATCGACACCACGATGCCTGTAAGCCTGCTGAAGAATGTGAATGCAGCCAGCGTGAGGCCTGCGGCCCAGAGCAGGATCGCCCAAATACCCCACTTCTTACTCATTGGCATGTCGTGTTGATACTGCTGGGAAATCGCTCTCTTCTGCTGATCAAGCGTCTCGAACCGGTTCAAGAGGTTCAGAAGGTAGTTGAGCCAGTTCTCGAGCTGAGCGCGCTATTCTGCTGCTGATTGAGTGTTCATCGCGTGATCCTATCGAGACTACTGGCGTACCAGCATGGTGCCGGTCTGCCCGTTCCAGATGCGGTCTTGGTCAGGTAGGTCAGTGCCTGAGTAGTAGTCAGGCAGCGCGATAGGGGCGCCTGCCGGGTAGAACGTGCCGAAAGGCGCGCCAGGTGCGATGTAGCTCGTGCCGCCGTCGCCGTAGAGATCGCCCCGGTCGGTGAGTTCGCGCGTGTCCCCGCTATCGTAAGTGGCAGTGGGGTACGCGATAGTGACGCACCCGTACTGATCTTGGCTCTCAGGCGTGGGGCACCAGCGGCCGTTCACCGCGGGCCCTTGTGTTTCGGTTGCCGAAGCTTCAGGCGCCTCTTCAATGACTGCGCCGGCGGCTTCGTCCCAGGCGAAGGTCGTCGTGGTCAGGATTGGAGGCAGCCCAGCACCACCGGGCAACGCGAAGGTGAGCGCAAGAGTGCTGTCGTCGATGCGCTCTGTCACAGCTTCGGGGCCTCTGGCCTGGGCTCGGTCTGTCAGAGTTGCTGCCGGAACGAATTCGCCCCTGTTGAAGAACATAATTGGAGTGATCTCGAAAACGGTGCAGCATTCCGCTGGGCGCAGCACGATGTAGGAGAGCTCAGCGCACTCGTCATAGCCACTGACGTCGCTATATTCGCCAGCCAGATCCCACTCGCGGGATGGCTGTACTTCGCCCGACCATTTCTCAAGTGCTTCGAGCCCGGTGAGACCCGAGCATTTCGGAGCTTCCGTTTCAGTGATCGTGCCGGGGTCCACCTCAGGTTCAGCCGGTGCCGAGCATCCGGTGAGTGCGATGAGCAGAGCCGCCCCCACGGCTGCGATCATCATGGTGGATTTTTGCATCAGGGCGCGCATAGCGTGGCCTCATTTCCTGTCTAATGATGTGATCGCCGACAGGTCGGGCCGTTGGGGGTCTGGGTACACCGGCGTTGGCGAGGCGCGCGGGCGGGGGTTCCCGTCTCTGTCCTGGCGAGCGTTGAAAGCTCACAGCATAATCCACCATATCGTGTCAAAACCATTTGAATAGTCTCGTATTCGAGCAGATAACGCTGTTGCGTTAGAAGTTATGCCTGACTCGTTTGACCCGGAGGTCGAAGCCGAAGAAATCCTGAAGCAGATCTTCGCTTCGAATCTTCGGGCGTACCGGAAGCAGCGCGGTATTTCACAGATGGCTTTCGCGAACGAGTTAGGGTTCAGCCAGGCCTACTATGGCTCGATCGAGCGCGGTCAGCGGAACTTGCAGTTCTCAACGGTGGGCAGAATTGCCGACAGCATCGGGGTGCATCCTCTTGATCTCCTGACGGGGCATGAGCCGCCGCCAGAAGACGATGACGAGTGATCAAAGCGATCTTCTAGCAAGAAGCTGCGTTGGTTCAGGTCAGTGGCTTCGAAATATGTGCACGCCGCCGTCTGCTTCGCATGTCGTATAGTCCCATGCCAGTTCCCGGGTCCATGAGGCCCAGTCGAAGTGGCGTGCGATCTCCTCGGGAATGCCGGAGAACATTCCGGTGTCGTCGGCAAGCTCGCGAGCGTAGTCATCGAATGATTCCCAGCAGCCGCAGTATCGGTCTTGGAAGTCAGAGAGGACTGGCAGATCGCTTGTGCCCTCTGCGATGTAATCGCCGGCTGCTACCCATGCGTGGAGCGCGTCGCGCAGGTGCTCCTCGCACTCGTCGAACACACGACCCCATTGGGCAGCGTCGTGGGGACTCATCTCCCCTCGTACGGGAATGTTCTCGTGGTCGAAGACCCATAATTCTTCGTCGTTGGTTGGTGTGAATCCCGATCCACGGAACACGTCTGAGGGTGTGACTTCGTCTGCGCCGAGGGCGTCGAACCAGTGACCGACAAGATATCCCTCGTTGTACTTTCTGAGGCTTCCGATCCAGACTCTGGGGGTGATGTCAGCGGCGATAGTGGTCACGGTGGTTTTCCTCCAGGTTTCAATGGCAGGCCACGTTGCTTTGCTTCTTCATGCGTGAACTTGGCCGAGAGAGGTTCCGATCTTTATACAAGGATGGAACTACGATGCCAAGCAAATATGACCCTGAACTTCGCCAGCGCGCACTTCGGATGCTCGCCGAAGCCCGCCCCGAGCACGAGTCGCTGACCGCGGCCTGCCGACACGTCGGTGGGCTCCTCGGAGTGAGCCCGGAGACGCTGCGCGTGTGGCAGCGCCGCTACGACATCGATACCGGCGCGAAGCCTGGCACCTCGATCGATATGGCCCAGGAGAACCGGCGGTTACGCCGCGAGGTGAGCGAGCTCCGTAAGGCCAACGAGGTACTCAAAGCCGCGAGCGTGTTTTTCGCGAAGGAACTCGACCGGCCACGAACGAAATGATCAGATTCATCGACGAGTACCGTGATCGTTTCGGGGTCGAGTTCCTCTGTCGTACGCTGCGTGCGGCAGTTCGTGGGTTCCTCACCTCCCGCGGATACCGGGCCGCGAAAGCCCGGTCGGCCTCAGCCAGGCAGCTGCGCGACGAGTTGCTCCTCCCTGAGATCCGGCGGCTCCACGCGAAGCACTATGGCGTGTACGGGCGCCGGAAGATGCATGCCCTGCTGAAGCGTGAGGGGTGGAAGATCGGCCGCGACCAGACCGAGCGTCTGATGCGGCTCGCCGGCGTGCGCGGGGTACGGAAATCAAAGCGCGTGTTCACCACACGCCCCAACAAAACGGCGGCACTGCCTGCCGATCTCGTCAACCGGAGATTCGCCGCTGACGGGCCGCGCAAGCTCTGGGTGTGCGACGTGACCTACGTCGCCACCTGGTCTGGGTTCGCCTATGTCGCGTTCGTCACTGACGTGTACTCGCGCAGAATCGTGGGCTGGAATGTCGCTGCGACGCTGAAATCTGAGGTTCTGCCGATGCAGGCACTCGATATGGCTGCGTGGCAATCGGGCGGCAGGCTCGATGGGCTGATCCATCACGCCGATCACGGGTCGAATTACACCGCCATGGTCTATACGGATCGCATTGCGGAACTCGGAGCAGTGCCCTCGACCGGGACGGTCGGCGACAGTTTTGACAATGCCATGGCTGAGGCGGTCAACAACCTCTACAAGACCGAACTGATCCGACAGCAGGGCCCCTGGCGGACGGTTGAGCAGGTCGAACTCGCGACCCTCGAATACGTGTGGTGGTGGAACCATGAGCGCCTTCACGGGGAGCTCGATATGCGTACCCCGATCGAGGTCGAGCAGGCCTACTATGCTAAGGCCGAGGAACTTCTGTCACCGACAGGTTGACAGGAAAACCGGTCGGAACTCAAACCAAGCCAATTCACATCGAGTTGACGCACATGCCCAAACTCGAACGAGCGCAGGAACGAGCCCAGCGTGGAAGGCGCGTACACGCGATCAAACAAGCGACGCATACCGCCGTGTCTGAGCAGGCGCATATCCTCGATCGAGTCCGCGCCCGCGACCATTCCCGCGACCAACGAGGAGACCTTCGCTCCCGCGTTCGCACCCTTGTCGGTGGGGACGGTGAGATGCTTGGCGGCGAGATCAGTGAGGCCTGCCTGCTCAGCAAGACGCATCACAGGCACAAGCCCCGCGGCGGACACGAGGTTCGCGTCATCGAACACTGCTGACAGCGCGGCGGACGTGTGGTTGAATTGCGTCTGAGAGATGCCTCCTGGTTGGGGTGGAGTAGCAGTTGTGGTAACCACTATTCTCCCAGATTAGAGAGGCATTTCCCTTATCTCAGCAGCTCGTTTCCGGCACGATCATCGGTGAATCCGGGTTTAGGTGTTGCGCTTCCGTTTAGAACCCGGGCCGTCGTTACTCGTTCAGTCGAGCTGGTAAGCTGATTGGACAGCACTGAACAGGTGTATCCCCATTTGTGGGGAACTTTCGCGCCACACGAGACACGAAGCCTTTGTTGTTACTGAGCTGTGTTTGACTCAGTTCAAACTAAGTAGCCAAGCACCCAACCGGAATAGCTCAAGCGCAAGGAATCGAATGGCCAACAACTCTGTCTCCGCACCCGCAAAAGGGGCGCGGTTCGCCCTGCTCATCGGGGGGCTTGCTGCAGTTGCCTTCGGCATCGCAGTACTCGCCTGGCCAACAAAAGCTGCTGTTGCCCTGACCGGCGTTATTGCCGTCTATGCAATTGTGGCGGGAATCGTCTACGTCGCCCTTGGCTTTTTCTCCAAGGGACTTGGTGCCGGCGGTCGTATCGGGCATATTTTACTTGGCGTGCTCTACGTCGTCGCTGGTGTGTACGCGTTTAGTTCCCTACAAAAGTCGGCCGCGTTCCTCGCCCTTTTTCTGACGATAATGGTCGGAATCATGTGGGTTATCGAAGGATTTACCGCCCTGTTTACACTGGGACAGTCGGGTTCCAAAACACTCACGGTCGTGTTCGCAATTCTCTCTGTCTTCGCGGGCTTCACGCTCTTGAGCAGCCCGCTATGGGGCGTGGCGTTCTTGTGGTGGTTCCTGGGTATAGCTTTGGTCATACTTGGTGCACTAAATGTGCTCCGCTCAATTACCGGAAAGAAGCTCTGAAATATGGCGACCGAACAATTCTCCGGCCCCGTCAACTACCTCGTGTTTGCATTCGATAAGAATGCTGATCTAGGTGCTGGCCTCACCGCCATTCTTGACCGTGTGAACGAAGGCATTGTCGAGATCCTCGACATCGAGGTGATCGCAAAGGGATCTGATGGCGCACCTGTAAAGCAGGTGCTTGCTAACCTGGACGGCGTAACAGGCGTTGATCTGGCCGTGTTCGACGGTGTCGAGAGTAGCATTCTTGATGCCGAGGACCTTGCTGACATCACCTCTGAACTTCGCACGGGCCAGATCGCCGTCGCGGTGGTCTACGAAGACCGCTCGCTCGCCGTAGCTGCGCGTGAGTGGGCAACTACGGGTGGCGTCGAGATGTTCTCCGGTGGAATCGACATCGCAGACCTCGAACACGCACTCGAAGAAGGGAATTGATCATGAGTCTCCTCCGCACAGCTGCACGCGCATCCATCGCGACCCGAGTTATCGGCAGCACACATCGCCGCCAGCAACAGAGGTGGGCCGCACAAGACGCGGCGGCGATGCCCGCGCCAAGCGGCGCACATCCCGCTGCACCCGCCGCGCCAACCCCACAGGCAGGGCCTGCTGCTGACCACACATCTGTGCTCGATCAACTGGCTCAGCTAGGTCAACTCCGTGACGCTAATGTGCTTACAGAGGCAGAGTTCGAAGCACAAAAACAGCGCATTCTTGCCGGGTAGCTGTAAGCCACATTCGGTGGATCAGTAGGTTTTTCGATAGCAGTTACGTTAGTCGGAGATTGGGCGACGGGGCCTCTCACCCCGCCGCGCGAAGGAGCACATCTTCATGTTTAACATTTCCTACTCTGAAGCCCAATGGGTCGGTGTAGCGTTCGTGTTCCTCGGCATTGTGCTCGGGATTTCCTGGTTAGCACGTCGTTTCGTGCCGGGCCTCGCCGCGCTGTTTATTCCGGCTTCAGTGATCGCAGGGTTCGTGATCCTACTGATTGGCCCCCAGATGCTCGGTGTTTGGACCGGCACCGGTGGTCTCATACCTAGCGAAGTCATCTCGGTATGGTCGGTGCTACCGGGCGTGCTAATCAACATCGTTTTTGCGGCCGTGATGCTTGGCAAGAAATTGCCGAGCATCAAGGAGATCTGGGGAGATTCTGCCCCGCATTTTATTCTCGGATCGGTGCTTTCGTTCGGCCAGTTTGCGCTCGGCGCGTTCGCCGTCGTCTTGATTTTGGGGCCGTTCTTCGGTCTTACCGACCTTGCCGGCTCCATCCTTGAGCTCTCCTTCGCGGGTGGCCACGGCACGATCGCTGGAATGGGACCTCTGCTTGATGAAGCGGGGGCTAGCGAAGTTGTGGATCTTGGGCTGGGGCTTGCAACCGTGAGCATGGTCACCGGCGTGATTGGTGGCTCAATCCTCGTGCGCTACGCAATCAAGAACCCGAGGATCCCGGTGGCTCGCCAGAGGCCGGCCACCGGCGCGGAAGCGCGCGAGATCACCCTTCGTGCGGGGGTTGCGAAGCAAGACGTGAAACAGCATGCGAAGTCCGAGGGAGATATTGGGATGAGTTCGGTGACTGCCGCATTCATGTTCATTGCTCTCGCGGTGGCTGTGGCAATCGTGATCCTGCAGTCCTTGCGTTTTATTTTCGGATCTATGGGCATTGATGTCTTTGAAAACTTTCCGCTGTTCCCGTTCACGGTAATCGGTGGCTTCCTTGTGCAGCTGCTTGCAGCACGATTTAAAATTGACCGGCTCATTGACCGACGCTCCGTGGCTGGCATTGCATCGATTTCACTCGATGCGTTGATCGCGAGCGCGATCGGCACGATGTCGCTTGCCGCTCTGGGGGCAAACATTCCCGCGCTCGTAATCCTCACTGTGATCGCCGTCGCGTGGAGTGTGTTCGGTTTGTTGTACCTAGCTCCACGTATTCACCCGTACAACTGGTTCGAGCATGGGCTCGCTGACTTTGGCCAGTCACAGGGCAACGTTGCGACCGGCTTCATTCTTGCCGACATGGCAGACCCTAACCACCAAACTAAGGTCGTCAACGCTTACGGATATAAGCAGCTCACCTACGAGCCGATCCTGGGTGGCGGGCTCATCACCGCCTTCAGTATCCCGCTCATCATGGAGTTCGGCTCGCTCGCCTTCGGAATCATGTCTGCGATCGTGACTGTCGCACTGATTTTCTGGGGAGTGTGGCGGTCACGCCGAGTTCGGGCGGCTGGCTGAAGTGCCTGAGGTTGCGCGCCGACAAAAAGTCAGATTTGTTTCAGAATCAGCGATTTATGGGCTGCTTCTCGTGTCTGCGCTTCTCGTCATCACGGGGAATCGTTCAGATACGTCTTGGGCTGTTCTGCTCAAGGTGGCAGGAACGGTAGTGGTGTTCTGGATCGCACATGTCTTCGCGCATGTTGTGGGCCAGCTCAGTGATGCAGACGATGGTCCCGTTGCATTCAAGAAAGTGTTGCGACACGCTGTCAATCGGTCAAGCGGGCTGCTCATTGCTGCGGTCATCCCCCTAGCAATCGTGTTGCTTGGTGCGCTGAATACTCTCAACGACGATACCGCCGTTTGGTTGGCGCTTATTGTAGACACCGGGCTTCTTGCCGCATTTGGTTATCTTGCCTTCGCCCACTGGACCCCCCTTATGCCGCTCCGTCTCGCCGGAGCAGCAGCAACCGCGCTGCTCGGAATCATCATCATCTTGATGAAGGCATTCATACACTGATTAAAGTTGTCGAGTTGCTGCTCCCCATCTTCATGATGGTTACCTCTAACAAAATGCATCAAACTTCTCGGTAAAGCGCCGTCATCATACCCCCATTTGAGACCCCTCTCGCAGTGTGCTTACATTATTAATAAACCCGGATCCGCCGATGAGGTTCAGGAGCTGACTGGTCGTCGCTGAGGCAGCACGAAAGTAGCGTGTGGGCAGGTTGGACTCCCAGGCCCCTGACGTCCCGTTCGTTCCACTACCGTTACTGTTCGCGCCGCTTCGGGCTGGATAATCAAGAAACCACTGTTGAGGGTGGCGCGGTGGAATGCGTCAGGAGAGCTGCCCACTCGCGCGCCCAGGGCCAACGCTCGGGTAGATGCAACCGTAGCTTCCTGGCTGAGGAGGCGACGCGCGCGGGCACGTTGATGAGTGTGCGGCGAATCGTCTGCGTCACCGCGTTACGAAGTTTCCCTGTCTGGTCAGCGATCACGGCAGCAGCACGGGTGAGATTCAACGCGATCACTGCGAGCACGAGCCACGCCCCGTTCGCCGCATATTTCCCCGACGGGAGATGCGCGAGAGCGCTCGCTTTCAAATCAGCGTTGACCTGCTCAATTACGGCATGGTGTCGGTGGGTCTGGTCAGCGGCGACCGTATCGAGGCCATCATGGTCGACAGTGGTGAAGAACGCATGGAACCGCCACGTATCAAACAGGGTGGGCTGGTCACGGTGTGCTTTTGGGCCCAGCTCGGGGACCCGGCGAACAATGAGCCGCCCGGTGACGTGTCCGCTCGGCTTGCGTGACGCGAACGCTGTGTAGGGCACCTCAGCAACCTCAGCCCTGGAGATCAGCCGACCCGTCACTTCATCACGGGTCGCACCGGGGTACATGATCGGCTGCCACGCGTGATCACTGATGGTCTCGATCGCGCGCTTGATCGATGGATTCATGCGAACTGTCACCGACACGTCAGCGCCACCAGCCAATGCTGCTCGGGCGACGGTGTGAGAGTAGTAGGCGGCGTCTGCTCGTACCAACACCCGCCGATCGGGTGCCCCGCTCATACGACCCAACTGGGCGAGGGCATCACCAACGACTCGTTTCGCGCCACGTGCGGAACTCGTTGCCCCCTTCCGAAGTCGTTGTGTGAGCACCACGGGTGCGGAGTCCTTGGTCGAAGCAACAGCAAGGACAGCGTTGAGCCCCCGCACCCCGGAGTACCCGAACGAGGCCCCCTGTTTCAGGTACCCCTCAACCTCGATAATGGTGTCATCAACATCAACAAAGGTGAACTCGTCTCTCGCCGCAGGCAACAACCCCGGCGTCTCACGGGTGAGGCTGGTGAGGAACCTCGACGCGACCGCGTCAAGCTGCCGCACGTGCCCAAACTCAAACGCCCGCAAGAACGACCCGAGCGTTGACGGGGCGTACACGCGATCGAAGAGCCGGGTCATGCCGCCATGACGAAGCAACCGCATATCATCGATCGAGTCGGCGCCAGCGACCATGCCAGCGATCAATGAGGCGACCTTTGCTCCCGCGTTCGCTCCCTTGTCAGAAGGAACGGTGAGGTGCGTGTCAGCGAGATGCGTCAGGCCTGCCCGCTCGGCCAGACGCATCACCGGCACCAAGCCCGAAGCCGACACAAGGTTGATGTCATCGAACTCCGCAGACAGCGCCGCTGACGTGTGATTGAATTGCATCTTGGAGGTGCTCCCTGAGATGGGTTGAAATGGTCGTGTCGTAACAACTATTCTCCCAGATCAGAGGGGCATTTCCGTTATTTCAGAGCACTCTTTTGGGCCTAGTCATCGGTGAATCCGGGGTTAGGTTCGCGCCTGAAAGCGGCTCGCGAAGCGAAGAATCTCACTCTTCGTACTCTCGCCTCGGCAATCGGTGTCTCCTCGAGCCTGCTTTCCCAGATCGAGAACGGGAAAACGAAACCTTCTGT
>JAPXTT010000017.1:0-295 GCA_033812395.1 Leucobacter sp.
CGAACGCCCGAAGCTCGTAGTGAGCGGTGAGAGCCTCGGCTCGTTCGGCAGCGAGGGCGCCTTCAGTGGCGCGAGCGATCTCGCCGCGCGCACCGACGGCGCACTCTGGGTCGGGCCAACGGCTAACAACGTGCTGTGGCAGGGGTTTACAGATCGACGCGAGGGGGAGTCGCCAGTGTATTTGCCGATATACAGCGGTGGTCAGACCGTGCGCTTCTCGGCCGACGGGGTTGCCTGGCCCGGGGAGGGTGCCTGGGCCGCCCCGCGCGTGGGTTTCCTGCAGCACGCCAACGAC
>JAPXTT010000017.1:305-11568 GCA_033812395.1 Leucobacter sp.
GCTCGATTTCGGTGCCACATTCACTAAACCAGATTTTTTGCGCGAGGATCGCGGCCCGGGGGTGCCGCAGCAGATGGTTTGGCTTCCGGTGATCACGACCCTGCAACTCGCGGTGGATCAACTGGCTTCGGAGGTTCCAGACGGTCAGGGTCACGAGTTCGGTGAGGCTCCGGTGTACGCCTGGGCTGAGATTCTTTCATCGGAGGCCTGGCCCCAGTCAGCGACCGAGTCGCTTGCAACGCATCTGGCAGAATTGCGTACCAGCGACCTCGGTGCCGCCTGGTCAAGCGAGTAAGTGTGCCCATTGCCTGTTGCAGGGGTTTGCTGGCAAAGTTTAAGTATTCATTTTTAGGGGGAGCCGCAGATGAACGATCTGCTAAGCGGGGCTATCGCCTTCGTACTGATGAACTTTACTGCAACCTTCACTGTGGTGGGCATGGTCGTTGCTGCGGTGATCGTCGTGGTGCAACAGAGAAGAGGGTACGACCTCTGGGTGACGCTGCTGAACTGGTTCTTGCTCGTGGGCATCGGCATCACCTACATTTACAACGGCATCATGCACACTGTGTACGGTGATCTTTCGGCTTCGCTTATTGGTTGGGATAACAACGGCTTTCAAGCTGAGGTCGGTTATGCGAGCCTAGGTATGGGTATCGTCGGCGTGATTGCGGCCTCGAAGCGGCTGCCGTTGAGCGCGAAGTTTCTGGCGTTGGTTGTGCCCGCGTGCTTCTTGTGGGGTGCGGCGGCGACGCACATTATTGACATCGTGCAGCACGGCAACTACTCGTCGCACAATGCGGGCACCGTGCTCTACACCGACATTATTATTCCAATAGTCGGGTTTGCGCTGTGGTTCGCGGCGCTAGCGACACGTCGCCGTGGTGCTGCCCGCAACGTGAACGACGAGGATCGCCCGGCCTGACCCCGCGCCATTCATCTGGCTGGGGCTGGCCGGCTGGGCTTGAAATGACCCTCCCTTAATCGGCATGTCTATCGACGCGTGACCGGTGCGCTAGGCTAGTGCGGTAGCTCGCACTCGCCTCCGTAGCTCAGGGGATAGAGCGCCGGTTTCCGGTACCGTAGGTCGGGGGTTCGAATCCCTCCGGGGGCACTAGCTACACCAGAGGCTTTCGCTGCGCAAGTGGCGAAAGCCTCTTGAATTATGTGTCGGCGAGCCACTGGCGACACAGCGGCTAGAATTAACGCTTGTGACTCCTCAAGAACTTGCTGCCCACCTCTCTCGTATTCTCACTGAAATCATCGCTGAGCGACGAGGCGTGGCGACCGCTGAGACAGACGGCTCAGACGTGAGCAGCGCTGCAGGCGTGACCAGTGACGCAGCCGAGATCCTCGTCACTGAAGCTGACGCTGCCCCTGAGCGACCCAAGAACCGAGATCACGGTGACTGGGCTTCGAATCTCGCGATGAAGTTTGCCAAGCGCATCGGCATGCACCCGCGCGAGCTCGCGGCGCAGATCGTGGCGCAGGTCGAGCAGATCGAGGGGGTCGCAAAGGCTGAGATCGCTGGCCCCGGCTTCATTAACATCACGCTTGACGCCGCAAGCGCTGGCGAAACTGCGCGCCGAGTGGTCGAGCTGGGCGAGGCTTACGGTCGCAGCGAGCTGCTCGCAGGCCAGAACATCAACCTTGAGTTCGTGAGCGCGAACCCGACGGGCCCGCTGCACCTCGGCCACACCCGCTGGGCTGCGCTCGGCGACTCGCTCTCGCGAGTGCTGCGAGCGGCGGGCGCACAGGTGACCAACGAGTACTACATCAACGACGCTGGCTCGCAGATGAACAAGTTTGGCCGCTCGGTGCTAGCTGCGGCGCTCGGCGAGCCCGCACCCGAAGATGCCTACCCGGGTGAGTACATTGGCGAGCTCGGCAACAAGGTGATCGCGCAGATTCCAAACCTTGCCGAGATCGCAGCAGGCGACCGCGAGCAGGCCCTAGAACTCGCGCAAGAGGCCGCCTATCAGCAGCAGCTCGGCGAGATCAAAGACTCGCTCGAGCGATTCAACGTGCACTTTGACGTCTACTTCTCGGAGCGTACCCTGCACACCGAGGGCGAAAACGGCGCGAAGAGTCCCATCGCTGCTGCCGTCGATCGCCTGCGCGAACAGGGTCACGTCTTCGAAGAAGATGACGCGATCTGGGTGCGCACGACCGACTTCGGTGACGACAAAGATCGCGTGTTTACGCGTGGCAACGGTGTGTATACCTACTTTGCCGCAGATGCTGCCTACTATCTTTCGAAGAAAGATCGCGGCTTCGGCGAGAAGATCTATCTGCTCGGTGCCGACCATCACGGCTACATCGGCCGCCTGACCGCGATTGCCGGTGCCGCTGGCGACAATATCGAGACCGATATCTCGGTGCTTATTGGTCAGCTGGTGAATCTCAACGGCGCACGCCTCTCGAAGCGGGCGGGCAATATTGTCGAGCTCGACGACCTGCTCGAATGGCTTGGCAGTGATGCGCTGCGCTACTGGCTTGCTCGCTATCCGGCCGATTCACCGCTCTCGCTTGAAGGCGAAAAGCTGCGCAGTCGCTCTAACGACAATCCAGTCTTCTACGTGCAATATGCGTACGCGCGCAGTTGTGCAGTAGACCGCAACGCCGAGGCCGCGGGTGTGCGTCGCGAAGACGCATTCGAACCATCGCTGTTGACGCATGAGACTGAGACTGAGCTGCTCGGCAAGCTGCAGCAGTACCCGGCTGTGGTTGCGGGTGCCGCTGAATTGCGCGAGCCGCATCGCATTGCCCGCTACCTTGAAGAGCTCGCCGCAGACTTTCACCGCTGGTACGACCAGTGCCGCGTGATACCGCAGGGTGAAGAAGCGGTCAGCGATCTGCACCGCACTCGTCTCTGGCTGAATGACGCTGCGGGTCAAGTCGTGAAGAACGGCCTCGACCTGATCGGTGTGCACGCCCCGGAGCGTCTGTGACGGTCGATCCGGTGTCGGTCGTCGAACCAGCCGACACATACGCTGGGCAACCAAAGAAGCGATGGTGGCTGCGTATAACGATTGCCCTAGTTGTGGTTGTGGCGTTGGCGGGCATCGCCGAGCTTGCGCTGCGAGCAATCATTCCCAACATCTTTGCCAGCATTGTTCGAGACAACATGGGTCTCAGTGCTGATCATCCAGTTGATGTCGAGCTTGAGGGTTCTGCACTGTTTCCGGCACTCACGGGTCACGTGAACGATGTGACGCTGCGAGTGCCCGACGTGCCAGTGCTTGATGGTATTTCGGTCGATTTGTCTGCAACCGCAGCTTCGATTCCTTTCGACCCGACACAGGGTGAAATCGTCGGCGCTACTGCCTCGGCAAGGGTGCCCTCGCGCGACATGAGCACACTGGTGTCGCTGGTAAGTGACGGGCTGATTGATGAGGGCACCGTTCAGAACGGAGAGATTGAACTCGGTCGAACAATGCAGATGTTTGGTTGGGAAACCCAGATTTCAGCCTCACTTGCCCTTTCAATCAAAGACGGTGACGTGTTGGTTGATCCCACCGAAATCAAGGCCGCAGGGTTCGACTTGTCTGTTGATCAGCTGCGGCCACTCCTTGGTGAAACTGCGGCGACCTTGCTCGACACGCACACGGTGTGCGTGCGCGATAAGCTGCCCGCTGGCATCACACTTACCGATATTGATCTGAGCGCAAACGCAGAGGGCGGCTCTGCCACAGTGACAGCATCGCTTGCCCCCGATCTGCTTTCGAACCCGAAGCAGATGCAGCCGGGCAGCTGCAAGGTGTCGTAATACGCCTCTTGCTGCATCACGTGCGCACTAGACTTGACCGGGTGACCGACCTGAACACCATCGACCAGCGCGTGTTTCCGCCGACCGCACGTCGCGGCCGCGAATGCGGGCAGTTGAAGCTCGGTGAGATTCGCGCCATAGAGCTGGCCGAGCGCTTTGGCACCCCGCTCTATGTAGTTGACGAGCAGGCTGCTCGAGAGCGGGCCCGCACGACACGTGAGGCCCTGCAGCGCGAGTTTGCTCGCGTGGGTACTGAGGCGACCGTCTATTATGCGGGCAAAGCCTTCTTGTGCGTCGAGGTGGCGCGCTGGATGGTCGAAGAGGGCCTGAACATTGACGTCGCGAGTGGGGGCGAGCTCGCCGTTGCGCTCGCCGCTGGCGTAGCTCCCGCGCAGATCGGCTTTCACGGTAACAACAAGAGCGACGCAGAGATTGCGCGCGCCGTTGCGGCTGGCGTTGGCACCCTCATTGTCGACAGTGAACAAGAAATTACGAGGATCGCGGCCGCGGCAAGCGCGGCCGGGGTGCGCCAGCGGGTGCGACTGCGCATTAACAGCGGCGTGCATGCGGGTGCGCACGATTTCTTAGCTACCGCTCATGAAGACCAGAAGTTCGGGCTGCCGCTGTCTCGTGCTGTCGAGATCGCGGCGGCTATCGCGGGTCACGACAGTCTTGACTTCGCCGGCCTGCACTGTCACATCGGCTCGCAGATCTTCTCTAGCGAGGCGTTTCGGGAATCGGCGAGGCGCTTACTCGGGGTGTACGCAGACCTCGCCGAGGTGTTCGGTGCCCCGGTGCCCGAGCTGAACCTCGGCGGCGGCTTCGGTATTGCTTACACCGTCGCGCAGGCAGACGAGGCACCTGATATTGCGTCGCTCGCGGCGCAGCTCGCCGACATCGTTGCGGCGACCTGCAGCGAGCTTGGGGTGATGCTGCCCAAGCTTGCCTTTGAGCCGGGTCGAAGCATCATTGGTCAGGCCGGTGTCACCCTGTACTCGGTAGGCACGACGAAGGCGGTGCAGCTTGGCGATTCTGACGCTGCTGGCGACCCGCTCGATCTCGGTTACGAGAGCAGACTGTACGTCAGCGTCGATGGCGGCATGAGCGACAACGCCCGCCCGGCACTCTACGGTGCTGACTACCATGCGGTGCTTGCAAACCGGGCGAGCTCGGCCGCCCCCGTGCTCGTTCGTGTGGTGGGTAAGCACTGCGAATCGGGCGATATCGTGGTGCAGCGCGAAGAGCTGCCTGGCGATGTGGCTCCCGGCGATTTGCTCGCGGTTGCAGCGACCGGAGCCTACTGTTGGTCGCTCTCAAGCAACTACAACTACGTGCCGCGCCCGCCAGTGATCGCAGTGAGTGACGGCGAAGCACGCCTGATTGTGCGCGGCGAGACCGAAGAAGAGCTGGTGGCGAAGAGCGTGAATTTTTATCTAGACCACGACGAAAGAGAGACACAGACGTGAACGCATACCGCGATCTGCGTGTGGCACTACTTGGCAGTGGCTCGGTTGGCTCACAAGTGGCCCGGCTGCTGCTTGAGCAAGGCGACGAGCTGGCCGCCCGCATCGGCTCCCGGCTGCAACTCACTGGTATTGCCGTGCGCGACCTTGACGCAAAGCGCGACGTTGAGCTGCCACGTGAGCTGTTCACTACCGATGCAGAGCAGCTGGTGCTCGGCGCCGATATCGTGATTGAGCTTATGGGTGGCATAGAGCCCGCTCGAACGCTGATTCTTCGCGCGATCGAGGGGGGCGCAGATGTCATCACCGGCAACAAGGCGCTGATCGCGGCACACGGGCCCGAACTGGCCGAAGCCGCTGAGCAGGTAGGCGCGCAGCTCTCGTACGAGGCCGCAGTCGCCGGCGCTATCCCGATTATTCGCCCGCTACGAGAGAGCCTCGCTGGCGACCACATTGTGCGCGTCATGGGTATTGTGAACGGTTCGACCAACTACATTCTTGATCGCATGGATCGCTTCGGTGATTCTGCCGAAGAAGCCATGCGGGTGGCGAGTGAGCTGGGCTACCTTGAGGCCGACCCCACGCTCGATGTTGAAGGCTACGACGCCGCGCAAAAGGCGACGATTCTCGCGCGCATCGCGTTTCACACCGAGGTGCCAGTCGATTCGGTGCACCGTGAGGGCATTACGGGGGTAACCCTTGCGCAGGTCGAGGCCGCGGCTCGTGCGGGGTACGTCATTAAGTTGCTCGCTATCGCCGAGCGCCTGAGCACCAGTGAGGGTACAGAGGGTGTGTCAGCGCGCGTATACCCGGCACTGATCAGTCGTGAGCACCCGCTTGCTGCTGTGCACGGTGGCAAGAATGCTGTGTTCGTCGAAGCCGAGGCCGCTGGAGAGCTCATGTTCTATGGCGCCGGTGCTGGCGGGGTTGAAACCGCCTCTGCTGTGCTCGGCGACCTGGTCACCGCAGCTCGTCGTCACGTCGCTGGCGGCCCCGGCATTCCTGGCTCTGCACACGCTGCGTTGCCAGTGCTCTCTGTCGACGAGGTGTTGACTCGCTACCAGATCATGCTGCAGGTTCGTGACGAACCGGGCGTACTCGCGACGATCGCGGGCCTGCTGGCCGAGCACGGGGTTTCTGCGGCGAGCGTCGAGCAGTCGGTGCCAGAAGGCGAGACAGGCTGCAATGCCTCGCTCGTGATCGGCACACACACAGCGCGCGAAGCCGACCTCGCCGCAACTGTGAACTCACTGCGCGAGAACCCCGCCGTGGCAGAGGTGACGAGCGTGCTTCGTCTCGAGGGCAGCGCATGACCGCGTTGCGTGTGCGGGTGCCAGCCACCAGCGCAAATCTCGGGCCCGGGTTCGACACACTCGGCATCGCGCTTGCGTACGCCGACGAGCTGAGCGTCACCACGACCGATTCGGGCGTGCGGGTTCGAGTGCACGGCGTCGGTGAGGGCGAGGTTGCCACCGACGAGAGCAACCTGGTTGTTCGATCTGCTGCGTATGTGTTTGAGCAGCTCGGGCGCACCATGCCCGGTCTCGATATCGAGGCTCACAATCGCATCCCCCACGGTCGCGGAATGGGCTCGTCGGGCTCGGCAATCGTCGCCGGGGTCATGATCGCTGCAGGCCTGCTTGCGAGTGCACCAGACCCGCTTTACTTGAGCGAAGACGACCTGCTACGCTTTGCAACTGACCTTGAGGGGCACCCCGACAACGTGGCACCTGCACTCTTTGGCGGGCTCACGATTGCTTGGCTAAACAGTGCACATGAGCCAAGATTCAAGCGGTTGATGGTGCACCGTGGGGTCTCACCGCTTGTATTGGTGCCAGACTTCACCATGTCGACCGAACTCGCACGCAGTTTGCAGCCCAAACAGGTGCCTCATGAAGATGCAGTCTTCAACGTATCGCGTTCTGCGCTGCTTGTGGCTGCGCTGACACAGAGCCCAGAGCTGCTGTTCGAAGCAACCGAAGACCGCCTGCACCAGAACTACCGTGGCGAGGCGATGCCTGCGACACGAGACCTGATTAGCGCCTTACGCGCCGCGGGGCATGCAGCAGTGGTTTCTGGTGCCGGCCCGTCGGTGCTCGTGTTAGCGGGTGACCCAGGTGAGAGAATCGCTGCTGCAGCGATCGCAGAAGCTCAGCCCGGTGGCTGGACCCCTCACTTCCTCGCCGTCGACATCAAGGGTGCTACAGTAGAAGAGGTTTCCGCGTAGCGGCTTTCGCCAGCACGCGTCGTGAACCATTCCCTCACCGGTCCGGTGATTGAAACTTTTTCGTGCGTAACGCACGCCCCGCTTGCGGTGGCAGTCGATGCGCACCATTTGTCGAGAGGACAACCGTGGAGCAGAACTCCGTCATTGAAAGTGGCGAAGCACAGATCGACGCTTCGCCCGTAGCAACTCCAGTAGTCGCTGAAACTACCGAAAGCGCACCCGTTCGCCGCCGCGCATCACGACGTGTCACCGCGTCAAGCGAGGCAGAGGCCGCAGCGCCAACAGAAGCGCCTGATTCTGCCGCAGCAGAGGCGCCTGCCGCTGAAGAGCCGGTGAGCGAAGAAGCTGCTGCGCCGAAAAAGCGCGTTTCAAGGGCTCGTAAGAAGGCAGAATCAGTCGACCCGGCTGTAGAAGCGGTTTCGGTCGAGGCGTCAACGGAGGCGACGACTGTCGTAGAGGCGAAAGCAACTGACATCGAGGCGGAGCCTGATGCGGCACCGGCAAAGAAAGCAACTGCGAGCCGTCGCCGTCGCCAGACGAGTGAGCCAGTGTCGCCCGAATCTGATGCGGCTCTCGCCACGAGTGCGACAGCTACTGAAACAGCGACTGAAGCGCCAGCGTCAGAGGCTGACGAGAACACCTCAGTAGAGGCTGCAGCACCTAAGAAGCGAAACACTCGCGGTCGCGGCCGCAAGACCACTGCTGAACAGACTGATCAGAGCGCTGAGCAAGGCGAGCAGAATCCAGCTGCACAGGCTGAAGCCGCTGAACAGGCAGCCGAGGGTGACGAGAAGCCAGAACACGCGGGCGGCACCGGCCGCGGCAATAACGCTCAGGCTGGCAATAGTAACGATGGGCAGACCCGCTCGAGTCGTACACGCCAGCGTGAGCGCAAGCGTCGCGGCGGTGGTGACGATGAGCCAGAAATTACCGAAGATGATGTGCTGCTGCCCATCGCAGGCATTCTCGACGTGCTCGATAACTATGCGTTTGTGCGCACGAGCGGTTACCTGCCAGGTACAGGTGACGTCTATGTCTCACTCGGCCAGGTGAAGAAGTACGGCCTGCGCAAGGGTGACGCGGTGGTTGGTGCGATTCGCCAGCCACGCGACGGCGATAACGGCGGGCGTCAGAAGTACAACGCCATCGTCAAAGTTGACTCGATCAACTCGAAGCCGTTCGAAGAGAACCAGGCTCGCCCCGAGTTTGCAGACTTTACGCCCGTCTACCCGACCGAGCGCATTCGCCTTGAGACCGAAACCGCAGGGCTTGGAGCTCGCGTGATCGATCTCTTCTCGCCCATCGGTAAGGGCCAGCGCGGCCTGATCGTCGGTCAGCATGAGGCTGGCAAGAGTACCGCGCTGCGTCAGATCGCACAGGCCGTGGCACAGAACCAGCCTGATGCTCACCTGATGCTGGTGCTGGTTGACGAGCGCCCCGAAGAGGTCACCGAGCTCACCCGTACCGTCAACGGTGAGGTCATCGCTTCGACCTTTGATCGCCCAGCTGAAGACCATGCAACCATTGTTGAGCTGGCTATCGAGCGCGCGAAACGCCTCGTGGAGCTCGGCCATGATGTGGTCGTGCTCATCGACTCGCTCACGAGCCTCGCACGCGCCTACAACCTCGCGGCACCCGCCGCATCACGAGTGCCTGCGGGCAGCCTCGATGCTGCCGCAGTATTCCCGGTGAAGCGTCTGCTGAGTGCCGCTCGTAATGTCGAGAACGGCGGTTCGCTCACTGTGATCGCAACGGTTTCGGCGCAGCCCGAGTCGAGCTTTGATTCGGCGCTGCTCGGCGAGCTTGAGGGTGTCGCAAACATGCAGTTGCGTTTGAGCGGCGATGCTGCCGACCGTCGGGTGTTTCCCGCCGTCGATTTGGTTCGCTCTTCGACTCGCAACGAAGCACTGCTCACCAGCGACGCAGAGGTGAAACTGCTCAACCAGTTGCGTCACGCTCTGGCTGACGAGAACCAAGAAGAGGGCCTCGAATCGGTGCTGAAGCGTCTTGCAGAGACCTCATCGAATGTTGAATTTCTGGCACGCGCACAGCGCGGGCGGGCGTAACCATGTTTGAGCAGGTAGTTGGGCTGCTCGCCGAACACGAGCGGTTGCAAGAAGAGCTGGCTGATCCCGCGCTGCACACTGATGCCACGCGTGCGAAGCGAGTGAACCGTCGCTATGCCGAGCTCAGCAAGATCAAGGCGGCGCACGAACACTGGAAGCAGCTGGGCGACGACCTCGAGGCCGCGCGCGAACTCGCGAAAGAAGACGACGCTTTTGCTGAAGAGGTGCCAGAGCTCGAGCAGCAGCTCGCCGAGGGGCAAGAGCGGGTGCGGCGGCTGCTGATTCCACGCGACCCCGATGATGCACGAGACGTAATTCTCGAGATCAAGGGTGGCGAGGGGGGTGCTGAATCTGCGTTGTTTGGCGCAGACCTGCTGCGCATGTACATGTACTATGCCGAGAGCAAGGGCTGGAAGACCGAGATGCTCGAGGCCGACGAGAGCGATCTCGGCGGGTACAAAAACGTTCAGGTTGCCATCAAGTCGAATGCGACCGACCCGTCGCAGGGCGTGTGGGCACACCTCAAGTACGAGGGCGGGGTGCACCGCGTGCAGCGCGTGCCAGTGACCGAGTCGCAAGGCCGCATTCACACCTCGACCACTGGTGTGTTGGTGTATCCAGAGGTTGACGAGCCCGAAGAGGTGTCGATCAGCCAGAACGATCTGAAGATCGATGTCTACCGCTCGTCGGGCCCCGGCGGCCAGTCGGTGAACACGACCGATTCGGCGGTGCGAATCACGCACATGCCGACCGGCATCGTGGTCGCCATGCAGAACGAGAAGTCTCAACTGCAGAATCGTGAGGCGGCGATGCGCGTGCTGCGCGCCCGCCTGCTCGCGCGTCAGCAGGAAGAGGCTGCAGCAGAGGCCTCGGCGCATCGCTCGAGTCAGATTCGTACGATGGATCGCTCGGAGCGCATTCGCACCTACAACTTCCCAGAGAACCGCATCGCCGATCACCGTACCGGCTATAAGGCCTACAACCTCGACGCGGTCATGAACGGTGCACTCGAGCCCGTTATCGAGTCGTGCATTCGCATGGACGAAGAAGATCGGCTGCAAGCATTAAATAGCTAGCACGTGTAACGCATGCGGGTAGCACGCACACGAAAAGCCCGCCCCGACCGAGCAAGCTCGGAGCCGGGGCGGGCTGATCCTTTTCGCTAGTCAGAACTAGGCGAACACAGACCTTAGATCTTCGACGACGCGTCCTTCAATACGCTTCGCAGGATGCCGCCGATCTCAGCGAACTCCGACGGTCCAATGGTCAGCGGGGGAGCGAGCTGAATGACGGGGTCTCCACGGTCGTCGGCGCGGCAGTAGAGGCCGGCCTCCCACAGCGCGGGCGAGAGGTAATCGCGCAGCAGGCGATCGCTCTCTGCTGCATCGAAGGTCTCCTTGGTGGTCTTGTCCTTCACCAGCTCGATGCCGAAGAAGTAGCCCTCGCCGCGCACGTCACCGACGATGTCGATGTCGAGCAGCTTCTCGAGCTCGGCACGGAACAGCGGGCTGTTCTCGCGCACGCGTCCGTTGAGATCTTCCTCTTCAAAGATGTCGAGGTTCTCGAGAGCCGCAGCCATCGCGGCCGGGTGACCTGCGAAGGTGAAGCCGTGGTAGAAGGTGTTGTCGGTTGAGTCGAAGGGCTCCGACACCTTGTCAGCCACGATCATCGCGCCGGCGGGCACGTAGCCCGAGGTGAGACCCTTCGCCGAGGTGATGATGTCGGGCTCGTAACCGAGAGC
>JAPXTT010000018.1:0-11372 GCA_033812395.1 Leucobacter sp.
GCCGATGCAGCTGCTCACCGAGATCATGCAGGCGGGCCGTGCGGTCGGCGTGCACGTCGTGCTCACTGCCGACCGTGCGGGTGTACTGCCGAGTTCGCTCGCTGCGAGCGTGCAACAGCAGCTGGTGCTCCGCCTTGCCTCGGTCAACGAATACTTCTATGTCGATGTGCCGGCCGACACGCTCGAAGCTGCTCCACCAGGTCGAGGGGTGTTTGCCGGGCAAAAAGATGAAGTTCAGCTTGCCCTGGTGAGCGAAGCGCCAGAGCTGTTTGCGCAGGCGCAGGCTCTCGAAAAGCTCGCACTGCGGCTTCGGGCTGGACAAGTGTGTATGGCTCCACCGATTCAGAATGCTCCTACCTATGTCGCGTTGCACGAGTTGCCGGTGCAGGTGGATAGTGAGCCGGTGTTCGGTATCGAGACTGATGGCTTCACGCCGGTGCCGATGCCGATCTCGGGCCTCGGCGTGATCGCCGGACCGGCGGGCTCGGGCCTCTCAACCGCTGCGCTTGCGTGTGCGAATGGGTACGTTCGCTGGTCAGCAGCCGAGGGCGTTAGCGTCGAGCGGGTGCTGCTGAGCTTTGTGCCAGATCTGGCCGGTGGGCTTGGCGGGAAGGCTGAGTGGGATCGTGTGGCGCGAGGAGCGGGGGAAGTCAGCGCGTTGGCGAAAGAACTGGTCGAAGCGCTCGGTGGAACGCTGCAGAACACGCCTGGTTTACTCACGCCTGGGCTGATGGGAGGGCCAATCGGCGGGTCGACCAGTGGGTTCATTGCTGGCTCGGCAGAAGCCGAAACCTCTGAAGTGCCACCCGCTAAGGCTCGGTTTCCGCGCCGAGCCGCGCGGGGTGTGATCGTAGTTGAAAGGCCTACTGAGGCTGAGGGCACCGAGGCTTTGCCGATCCTCGTGGCCCTCGCGAAAACGGCAAAGCGGGCCGATGTGCTGGTGCTCTTCGAATTTGAGCAGGGCGCTGCTGCCGGGGTGTGGGATCTGTATTCAGCACTCAAACAACCACGGTGGGGGCTTGCGTTGCAACCCGACGAGGGCGACGGCGGATCGCCGTTCCGCGAGAACTTCGGTCGTGTGCAGCGAGCCGATTTTCCGGTGGGGTGTGGTTTCGCAGTCGAATCGGGGCGAATTCAGCCGGTGCTTGTGGCGACGCCTTGAGCGTGGGCCAGGTCGCAGATTTTATTCGAATGACCTCACCGGTTGAACTGAGTCGTGAGGTATTCTAAGTAGCTGACCCGCGGGTGCGGGTCTGACATCTGAATAAGGAGGCCCACCGTGAAGATTGACCTCGCTATGCTGCGCGGACTCGAGCGCGAGCGCGAAATTCCGTTTGAAGAACTCGCAAGCATCATCGAGCAGGCCATCCACACTGCGTACATTAAGCACGAGGTGAACATCGGTCACCCCGAGCCCTCCGACGACCAGGTTCGAGTGATCCTCGATCGCAAAACTGGTTCAATTAGCGTGCTCGTGCCAGAACTCAACGACGCGGGCGAAGTGATCGGCGAGGCTCTTGCCGACACTGAAGAGTTCGGCCGAATTGGCGCGAACGCAGCGAAGCAGGTCATCAATCAGCGCCTGCGCGACCTCGGCGATGACCAGGTGCTTGGTCAGTTTAAAGACAAAGAGGGGCAGATTGTTTCTGGCATTGTGCAGCAGGGGCAGAACCCGCGCATGGTGCATATCGACCTCGGTGACCTTGAAGCGATCATGCCTCCCGAGGAGCAGGTTCCGGGTGAAGAATACAAACACGGTACGCGTCTTCGCGTGTACGTGACCAGCGTGTCGAAGGGCTTGAAGGGCCCGCAGATCGTTGTGTCTCGCACTCACCCTGGGCTTGTGCGTCGCCTCTTTGAACTCGAGGTGCCTGAGCTGGCTGAAGGCATCGTTGAAATTGTGTCGCTTGCGCGAGAGGCCGGTCACCGCACCAAGGTGGCTGTGCGAGCAAACCAGCCTGGCATTAACGCGAAGGGCACCTGCATCGGTGAAATGGGTCGCCGGGTGCGTGCCGTTATGAGTGAGCTGGGTGAAGAGAAGATCGACATTGTCGACTACTCGCCAGAGCTGCCGAAATTTGTAGCGAACGCGCTATCGCCCTCGAAGGTCACTGACGTATTCATGCTCAATGAGCAGCTGAAGCAGGTGCGTGCACTTGTGCCTGATTTTCAGCTTTCGCTTGCGATCGGTAAAGAGGGCCAGAATGCTCGCCTTGCCGCGAAGCTGACAGGCGCAAAAATTGATATCCAGCCAGACTCAATCATGAATGATTGAGTCTGATATCAATTTTTGCGCGTTCGGTGGAGCGCCCTCTGGCGCGACGCAGCGTGTGACGCAGCTGAAAGGAGCGGTCACCTCCAATGGAGGGGCCGCTCCTTTCGTTTATCCACCCCCGCACACACCCTCAAGACTTGCTCAAGCGCGTTGTGCAGCGGCCGCGGTGCCGGTTGATTGAGATCGGATCAGTGTACGAAGAGGCATGAGAGCGAAGGAGGCGACCGCATGTGCCGTAACAAGGTCGACGCCGAAGCTCCGTCTGATACCGTGAGGCCACTGCCGCACCGCAAGCTAGACCTGGCCCCCCGAGCGGGCGCGCGGAGGTTTTGATGAAGATTCTGATTGTCGAAGATGACGACCGCGTCTCGGCTGCGCTGAGCGTGTTTCTACGTAAGCGCGGTTATGGCACTCAGGTTGCCGAAAACGGTGAGGTCGCTCTCGCCTCGCTCGGCTCAGACACTGAGGTGGTGCTGCTCGACCTCGGCTTACCTGACATTGATGGAATTGATCTGTGTCGCAGGATCCGCGCGCACACAGGAGTGCCGATCATCATTGCAACCGCAAGAAGTCACGTGCAAGACCGCATCAAGGGCCTGCGCGCGGGTGCCGACGATTTCGTGGTGAAGCCCTACGACGTGCGCGAGCTGCTCGCCCGCATCGAAGCGGTCACTCGGCGCACGAGAGCATTGCCCGTCGAACATCAGCCCGGCATTGAAACGCAGGGAGTTCAGATCGATCTGGTTGCGAGGCGGGTGTCTATTGAGGGGGTGCTCATTGACCTGACTCGCAAAGAGTTTGACATTGTTGCGGTGCTTGCCCGCTACCCGGGGGTAGTGGTACCGAGAGAACGCCTCATACAAGAAGTGTGGAACACCGAGTGGCACGCGTTTAGTCGTTCGCTTGAAGTGCATGTAGGTTCGATCAGACGCAAAACAGGTCGCGCCGAGCTGATTGAAACGGTGCGCGGTGTCGGCTACCGAATAGCGGTATCTTGAGGCCATGCGCACGCGTCTGGTCGTCGTCTTTCTTGTGCCCCTCGTGGGGGTGCTGCTCGCGCTCGGCGGCGCCTATGCGTGGAGCGCCGCACGCAGCGTGCAGCAAGAATTCTTTGCCGAGCAGCTCGGCGATGTCAGCTATTTCGTTACCAACGCGCGACAGGCGCTCAGGTCTGGCAACGCCACTGTCATCGAAGGCGAGGTAGACCGCTACCACGATTTGTATGGGGCGAGGGTGGCGATCTTTGACCGGTCTGGTATGCCGTGGGTCTCGCGTGGCCTCGAATCGAATGTGCTCGATGAGGCTGCAACAGGTAAGGTGCTGCTTGCGCTTTCGGGTCGTCGCGGCGAGACACCACAGGCAATGCTGCCTTGGTCATTCACCGAGGCAGTGCTGGTCGAACCAGTGTTTAACGATGGTGACGTGATCGGCGCAGTGATGCTCTCTACCAGCATGGATGCACCAAAAGACACGATCACACGTCAGTGGGTGTTGCTCGCGGCTGCGTCAGCGCTCGCGATCGCACTCGGCTTGCTCATTATGAACAGGCTCGCAAACTGGGTGCTGCAACCGGTGAGACGCGTCGACGAAGCGATGGAGGCGATTGAACAGGGCCATATGGAGGCGAGGATCGCTGACGACACAGGCCCGCCAGAGCTGCGGCGCATGATCGCACTGTTCAACCGCATGGCCGAAGAAATCGAACGCGTTGTTTCGCGCCAGCAGGAGTTTGCGCTCACCGCCTCGCACGAGCTCCGCAACCCGCTCAACGCACTATTGCTCAGGGTGGAGTCGCTTGCGACCGGGCTCGGTGAGGAGTGGGAGGGCGATATCGAGGCAACCAGAGACGAGGGGCGCCGCATGGCGCAGATTCTTGATGCGTTACTGGGGCTCGCCAGAAGCGGTGGCAGCAACTCCGCGCTCGCTTCGGTCGATCTCTCAGACCTCGTCGCCCGTCGTATTGAGGCATGGGAACAGGTTGCTGAGCAAGATCGAGTGCGTTTCGAAGTGACTCTCGCTCCGGGTACACCGATGCTGACCGACCCGATCATCATCGAGAGCGCATTCGACGCGGTGGTCGATAACGCGCTCAAATACGCGCCTCCCGGCAGCAAAATTGAGGTTTCCACCGAACACACTGAGGCATTCTGCGAGATCGTCGTGCGTGATCATGGCCCCGGCATCGCCGCAGATGACCTTGAGAAAGCAACCGAACGTTTTTGGCGCGGGGAGGGGCGCGAACACAAGCCCGGGTCGGGGCTGGGCCTTTCGATCGCGAGTGACCTGCTCGCTTCGGTGGGTGGGCAACTTCGCGTAACTGCTCCGCCTAGCGGTGGCCTGATGGTGGCGTTTCATTTTGCAATCGAGGTAGATAGGTGACCTCTCAGAAACTTTCACTTCTGCGGCAGCGCATGCTTCGACCAGTGGTAGCGGTATTGCTCGCCCTCACGGTGGCATTGGGGCTTGGTGCGTGCGATCCCACGCCTGACGATGCCGCAACGCAGCCGATAGTGATTGCGGGGGGCGGCACAACCGGGGTCTATCACCAGTACGGCAGCCAGCTTGCGCAGGTGCTTTCGCGCGATCTTGACCGACAGTTTGAGGTGGCAGAAACCGCCGGATCGGTCGATAATTTGCTGCGCATCGGCTCAGGCGAGGCGCTGCTCGGCTTTGCGCAGAGCGACGCGGCCGCAAGCGCAGTCGAGGGCAACGGTGCGTTTGATCGCCCGCTTGCAATTCGGGCGATTGCGAGGCTCTACGACGAGTACGTGCACGTGGTGGTGCGACGAGATTCTGATATCGAGGATCTTGGCGATTTCGTGGGCCGAACCGTCTCGCTGGGCGCCAAAAACTCGGGCGTGAATCTTGTTTCGATGCGCGTACTTGAGGTGGCAAATGTTGACCCTACCTCCGTGCTCAATGTTGGGCTTGGGCCCGACGCATCGATCGAGGCGCTGCGTGCCGGGCAGATCGACGGCTTCTTCTGGGTTGGCGGCGTGCCGACCCCTGGGCTTGCGAAGCTCTCGATCGATACTCCTATTCGGTTGCTTTCGATTGGGCCAGAAACCGTCGAAGCGCTCAACAGCGCGCACAGCGGAGCGTATCGCATCTCGGAGTTTCCGCTGGGGTCGTATGGCTGGGAGACGCCCACCGTGACCATGACGGTGCCGAACTATTTGGTCGTGGCAGAGAGCGCCCCACCCGAGTTGGTACGTTCGGTGACCGAGACCCTATTTGCCTCGCGCACTGAGCTTGCCAAGCAGGTGCCAGCAGCTGCTCTGCTTGATCGAAGGCAGGCGATCTTTACAGACCCCATCAAACTGCATGTAGGGGCAATCGACTATTACGTCGAGACGAAACGATAACGCTGGGGCCGAAGCGCGTGTCAGTTTCTTGAGGTCACCCAGACAATCTCAAGAAACCCTCAAGCGGGGTGAGATCGCTGCTTCCGTTGCATAACGTGGAAGTATCTTGTCCGACATTCAATGGAGAATGCGATTCCAGCCGCTGCAACCGAGTTGCAGCCTGAGATCCGTTCTTCATACGAGACACGAAGTATGAGGAGGCCAATATGAGTGCATCGTCCGCCGGTCACGCCGAAGAGCGCGTGGGTAACACAACCGCCATTCGAGTACAGGGTGACGACCGTCAACCGCTCGTCGTTATCTCCGGAGTTAACAAACATTACGGTGATCTGCACGTGCTGAATGACATCAACACGACCGTCGGACGCGGTGAAGTGGTGGTCGTCCTGGGACCCTCGGGATCTGGTAAGTCGACACTGTGCCGTGCGATTAACCGCTTAGAGACGATCGACTCCGGAAGCATCACGATCGATGGTGTGAAGCTTCCCGAGGAGGGCAAAGACCTCGCTCATCTTCGAGCGGATGTCGGCATGGTCTTCCAGTCATTCAATCTGTTTGCGCACAAGACGATACTTGAAAACGTGACACTCGGGCCCATCAAGGTTCGAGGTCTCAGCAAGAAGGATGCTGAAGAGCGCGCAATGAGCCTCCTCGAGCGAGTCGGAATCGCGAATCAGGCGAAAAAGCTTCCTGCGCAGCTCTCCGGCGGCCAGCAGCAGCGGGCGGCGATCGCTCGATCACTTGCGATGCAACCAAAACTAATCCTGCTCGATGAGCCAACTTCCGCGCTCGACCCCGAGATGATCAATGAGGTGCTCGACACCATGATTGGGCTCGCGAACGATGGCATGACCATGGTCACGGTGACGCACGAGATGGGATTCGCACGTCGAGCGGCGGATCGCATTCTTTTCATGGCTGACGGCCAGATCGTGGAAGAGGCGACACCGGAGCAGTTCTTCACCGACCCTCAGACCTCGCGAGCGAAGGACTTCCTCTCGAAGATTCTGGGCCACTAACCACTTCGGGTTGCACAAGCAACTCGTCACCTACCGCCTAGCGGGAAACAGCGGAGCCGATAGATTCGGCTCCCCACAACCAGGAAGCAGGAAATGATGCGATTCACGAAATACGCAGCAGTTATTGCAGCCGCCGGCGCACTCGTGCTGGCTGGATGCTCGGGCGGCGGTGCTGCTGCTCCGGAAGAGCCCACTGTCAACGAAGAGGCCACGTTCGAAGCAGGCACCACGATGGCCAAGCTGCACGACGCAGGCAAGATCACTGTAGGCACCAAGTTCGATCAGCCGCTCTTCGGGCTGATGGGCCTAGACGGCACCCCCGTCGGCTTCGACGTCGAAGTCGCAAAGATCATCGCTGGAGGCTTGGGCATCGATCCGGCGAACATCGAATGGGTCGAGGCCGTCTCTGCGAACCGAGAGCCCTTCATCGAGAACGGTGAGGTCGACATCGTGGTGGCGACGTACACCATCAATGACAAGCGTAAGGAGGTCGTATCGTTCGCGGGGCCATACTACATCGCAGGTCAGGATTTGCTCGTGCTCTCGGGCAACCCGGACAGCATCAAGGGCATTGATGACGTCAAGGGCAAGAAGGTGTGCTCCGTGACCGGCTCGACTTCGGCTCAGAACCTGAAGGATGCTGGCGTCGAGGTCATCGAGACCGACACGTACTCGAACTGCCTCACCCCGCTGCGCCAGGGCGAAGTGGTGGCAGTCTCGACCGATAACGTGATTCTGGCGGGCCTCGCTGATCAGAATCCGGGTGAGTTCGAGGTCATCGACAACACCTTTACCGAGGAGCCCTACGGCATCGGTCTGAAGAAGGACGATACCGACTTCCGCAACTTCATCAACGACACGCTCGAAAAGTCGTTCGAGGATGGCAGCTGGGCGAAGGCATGGGAGAGCACCGCTGGCAAGGTGTTGTCGACCCCGACCCCGCCGACCCTCGACCGCTACTGAGCGGTCGACGATCTGCAACCGGAGCCGGGATCGGGCGGCGACTACGCCGCCCGATCCTCGCCCCACTCAACTGACACTGCATACACGAAGGGAGCGAAAGCGCTATGAACGTGCTCATCGAGAACATTGACCTGATTCTCGTCGGGTTTCTTACCACTCTTCGCCTGCTCGTATTCGGAGGCATTGGAGCGATGGTGCTCGGCCTGCTCGTAGCGACCATGCGAATCTCGCCAGTCGCATCGCTCAGGGGCTTCGCTACCGGCTACACGGAATTGTTTCGCAATATTCCGCTCACGCTCATCTTCTTCTTTATGGTGTTTGTGCTCCCGCTGATCAACCCAAAGCTGCCTCCATACGAGGTGCTGGCGGCGATCGCGTTGGCAGTGTACACCTCGCCCTTTGTGGCTGAGGCGCTACGCAGCGGTATCAACGGTGTTCCCGTCGGGCAGGCTGAGGCTGCGCGGTCGATTGGGCTCGCGTTTGGGCAGACACTCACGCTGGTCGTGCTGCCCCAAGCTGTTCGCATGGTGATTCCACCGCTCATCAATGTGTTTATTGCACTTACGAAGAATACCTCTGTGGCTGGCGGGTTTTTTGTTGTGGAACTGTTTGCGACCGCCCAGCGGCTTGCCAATAACAACGGAAATGCGGTGATCCCGATTCTCATCGGGGTGGCTTGCTTCTACCTGCTGATCACAGTTCCCCTCGGTCTGATCGCCGGACAGGTTGAAAAGAAGGTGAGGGTTGCACGATGAGTGCTCAAGCTACTGTTCTTTACGATGCGCCGGGCCCCAAGGCCCGGGCTCGCTCGCGAGTTATTTCTGTTGTTGGCGCAGTGGCGCTGGCCGGATTGCTGGCATGGGTGTTCTACCGTCTCTCAATTCCTCAAGTGGCAGCGAATGGTGCTGAGACACCGCCAATCCTCGATCCCACGCGTTGGACCCCGCTTGCAGAGCCGCAGGTATGGGCACAGATCGCGAAGGGCGCTGGCGCGACTCTCGGTGCTGCTGCAGTCGCTATGGTTGGAGCGCTGTTGCTGGCCGTGCTGCTCGCCTTCGGCAGGTTAGCGTCAAGCCCGGTCATTAGAGTGCCGATCGCGATCGTGCTCGAGTTCTTCCGTGGAATGCCAGTTCTGCTGATGATGCTATTCATTCTGCTTGTCGCTTCGACCGGCGCGTTCGTCGCTGTGGTCGTCGCGCTGATCGTCTACAACGGCGCGATCCTCGGTGAAGCGCTCCGTGCGGGCATGCTCTCACTGAACAAAGGTCAACGTGAAGCAGGCCTGTCGATCGGCCTCACCCCAATCCGCACAAGGATGCTGATCGAGTTGCCTCAGGCGTTCACGCAAATGCTCCCGATCATCATGGCTCAGTTGGTCGTATTGCTCAAGGACACCTCGCTTGGTTACATCGTTGGCTATTATGAGCTACTCCGGACGGTGAAAAACCTCTCTACATTCTTCGGCAACTACTACATGTTTACCTTCTGGCTGGTTGTGGCAGTTATCTACCTTGCAATCAACGTGCTGGTCTCTTGGCTCGGGCGACGAGCTGCTCGAGCGGTGGCTGCCAAGCGGGCATAGTTCTCTTTTTCGAAGACAAATCACCTGCGCCCGGTTCGAACTTTACAGTTCGGGTCGGGCGCTGCTGATTTCGGTGAAGGTATATCCGGTGCGAGAATCAGAGAGCGGCAGAGTGTGTGAGAAGCTGGTAGGATGGATTCGCTTCGAACATGCGTCGCTTGTCGTCAACGTGCGACTCGAGACGTGTTGCTCCGGGTAGTGGCTTGCGAGGGTCGACTCATGGTCGATGAGCTTGCGGTGCTGCCTGGGCGAGGTGCGTGGGTTCACTCCACCACCAAGTGTTTGAAACAAGCAGTGTCGCGCGGCTCATTCGCGCGTGCGCTGAGAGTGTCGAGCTCGCTCGACACAGGCCCTTTAGAGAACAGGCTAGAAACACTCATGGACAACTAATGAGCGGCTCACGATGAGACCCGTCCGCTAATTTGGTTCTCGCCTGTCTGGCGTGAACCCAGACAGGAGAAAAGTGGCTAACCCACGCGTCAGCGAGATTGCCAAAAAGCTCGGTATTGAGAGCAAGAAAGCAGTCGAGATTCTGAACGATGAACTCAAAGAGTTCGTCAAGAGCCCGTCGTCGACGATTATGCCCCCGACGGTGCGCAAACTTTCTGCATATGTCAGCGATCACCCTGAGTTGGTGAAGGCAGCTGGCGGTGCCGATGAGACGGCTGCTTCCGCGGCACCAGCAGCAAAGCCTGCCGCGAAACCTGCCGCAAAGCCAGGTGCGGCAGCCAAGCCCGGCCCGAAACCCGGCCCGAAACCAGCAGCGAAGGCAGAAGAACCAGCCCCGGCTCCAGCAGTTCCTGCCACGGAGAAGCCTGCTCCGGCTAAGGCTCAGGGCCCGAAGCCCTCGACCTCAGCGCCGAAGCCCGCAACCTCGGGCACTCCCGGTGCCAAGACCAGTGCTGCAAATAAGCCAGGTGGCCCGAAGCCCGGCGCACCGCGTCCGGGTAACAACCCATTTGCGTCGAGTCAGGGCATGGGCATTCCACGCCCGCCGCGTCCGGGTAACAACCCATTCGCAAGTAGCCAGGGCATGGGCACTCGCCCGAACCCCGGCAATATTCCACGCCCGTCCCCGCGCCCTCAGGCTGGTGGCGCCGGAGGCGCAGGCCGTCCCGGCGGTCGCCCCGGCGGCCCCGGTCGGCCCGGTGGCGCACCTCGTCCGGGTGCAGGTGGCCCCGGCGGCGGTGGTGCAGGTGCTGGTGCTGGCACCGGCTTCGGTGCTCCTCGCCCAGGCGGTGGCTTCGCCGGTCGTGGCCGCGGTGGCCGCGGTGCTGGTACCGCGGGCGCGTTTGGCCGCGGCGGCAGCAAGAGCAAGGCGCGCAAGTCGAAGCGGGCGAAGCGGGCAGAATTCGAGATGCGCGAGGCGCCATCGCTTGGTGGCGTCAGCGTACCTCGCGGCGACGGCTCGACCCCGATTCGTCTGCGCCGTGGTGCATCGCTCAGCGATTTTGCCGACAAGATCAACACCAGTGCCTCAAATCTGGTGACCGTGCTGTTCCACCTCGGCGAGATGGCAACCGCAACGGAGTCGCTTGACGAGGCAACGTTCGAGATTCTCGGCGACGAGCTCGGCTACAAGATCCAGGTTGTCTCGCCAGAAGACGAAGACCGCGAGCTGCTCGAGGGCTTCGACATCGATATCGATGCCGAGCTCGAAGAAGAGGGCGACGAAGTGCTGCAGGCACGGCCGCCAGTTGTCACCGTTATGGGTCACGTTGACCACGGTAAGACCCGGCTGCTCGACGCAATTCGCAAGGCAGACGTTGGCGGCGGCGAGGCCGGTGGCATCACGCAGCACATCGGTGCCTACCAGGTGCACACCATGCACGAGGGCATTGACCGTGCGCTGACCTTCATCGATACCCCGGGTCACGAGGCGTTCACCGCCATGCGTGCCCGTGGTGCGCAGGTTACCGACATTGCGATTCTCGTGGTTGCGGCTGACGACGGCATCATGCCTCAGACCATTGAGGCGCTGAACCACGCTCAGGCAGCTAACGTGCCGATCGTGGTCGCGGTCAACAAGGTCGATAAAGAGGGTGCAAACCCTGACAAGGTGCGCCAGCAGCTCACCGAGTTCGGCCTGGTCTCTGAGGAATGGGGCGGAGACGTCATGTTCCGCGACGTCTCTGCAAAGAACGGCACGGGCATCACCGAGCTGCTCG
>JAPXTT010000019.1:0-1831 GCA_033812395.1 Leucobacter sp.
CTCGAAGATGCAAGCCTCGGCATGGTGCGTACCGAGGTGCGCTGCGCTCGATGCGGCTCGCACCTTGGTCACGTGTTCCCCGATGGCTTCGGCACCCCGACCGGCGACCGCTACTGCATGAACAGCCGCTCGCTCAGCTTCAATAAGGCCGACGGGTCTGCCTGAAGAGAGTTTGGTTGAATTTCTCTCTTGGCTCTTTGCATAAGCACCGGGATCGCGGCCTCAAAGTGCACAGAGCGTTGCTCTGTGCCCCTAACTTTGAGCCCCCTGTCGGACTCGAACCGACCACCTGCAGTTTACAAGGCTGCTGCTCTACCAGATGAGCTAAGGAGGCGCGGTAGTCAATCGGAATCGACCACCCAGAAGAGCTTACCGGTTTTTTGCTTGCTTCGCTCGTCGCGCAGAACCTGACGAGCGAAACAAGCTACCGAGAGGCAGACCGCAGGCTAGATTTAGCCCGCTGCCTCTTCCGCGTCTTCCTTCGATTTGTCGGCCGAGCCGTCGAGCTCGCCCTTGATCTTGAGAATGTACTGCTCAAGCGAGCCATCACGACCATCGACCCACTGCTGACCATTCACAATCACAGTTGGGGTGCTGCGCAGTCGCTGCGGCTCATCAGCAGGCTGCAGATCTCCGACGCGCGGGTCGTTAACCAACTGCGCCCCATCAGCGAGACCCAGCAGGCCGGTCTCGCTCGCCGACTTCCAGTTTGCACTGATGAAAGAAGCGAAGGGCTGGTCTTTGATGCACTGCTTCAGCTCGGTATTCGCCTCGGCCCCCGCCGCCTCTGCGTTCTCAACAAGCTGGTCATCGGTCAGACCTGTAGTCTGCTCGGCGGGCTGCACCTCTGCACTCAACAAACGGTTGTGAAAGGCGAATGCGCTCTCGGGCTGCTGATCAACGAGGCAGCTCAAAGCATTTGCCGCACGGGTTGAGTACTTGGTGCCAAGCGATTGGCCGTCGAGAAAGTTGAGCGGAAACACCGTCAGGTTCACATCGCCGCTGCCGACATATTGCTCGAGCATGCCACCGTTTTGCTGCTCAAAGTTGCCGCAGGCAGGGCACATGTAATCGACATAGACGGTGACGTCGATCGGTGTCTTCGTTCTATCAGTCGCAGGCGCCTTGCGCTCTTGTCCGTCTTGCAGCGCCTTGGTCTTCACCACCTCAAGGTCTTTGGTGAAGGTCACGCCACCCGAAATCATGTTGAGCGGGCCGGGGCCTGCTGGCTTCATGCTCTGCGAGAGCACGAGGGCAACAACTCCGAGCACCGCGACCACGACCAGTGCGATGCCACCCTGCAACAGCAGACGGTTTCGTTTCTCGCGCTGCTTCTCGGCGGCACGGGCAACTCGCGCCTGCTCGCGCGCCTGCTCGCGGCGCTGGTTCTTAGTGAGTTTCTCGTTCATTGGGTCTCCGTGCACGCTCGAAGGCGTGCGAGTTCGTGTGGCGAGCGGGATCAGCAAGCCACTCGGGCAACTACTTCTTCTTGCGGCGATCTGCTCGGTTCGTGGGGCCTGCCTGCTCGCCTTCAACTTGCTGACCGAACGCACCGCGTGCGGCAGCCTGAGCTGACTGAGCTGACTGAGCTGACTGAGCTGACTGAGCTGACTGAGCACCCTGATTCGACTGTGCGGGCCTCGATTGCTGAGCCGCGGCGGCCGCAGCAGACGACTTCGCCTTCTTGCCGCTCTTCGCGGGGTTGCCGCTCTTGGCGTTCTTCACGCCAGCGCCAGTTCCAGCTCCAGCTCCAGCTCCGGCGCCCTTCACGGTCGTGCCGCCGTCTTCGCTTGGAGCGGTATAGCTGAAGTTCGAGTCGTCAACACTCTTC
>JAPXTT010000019.1:1841-11061 GCA_033812395.1 Leucobacter sp.
AACGCACCGCGTGCGGCAGCCTGAGCTGACTGAGCTGACTGAGCTGACTGAGCACCCTGATTCGACTGTGCGGGCCTCGATTGCTGAGCCGCGGCGGCCGCAGCAGACGACTTCGCCTTCTTGCCGCTCTTCGCGGGGTTGCCGCTCTTGGCTCCCTTCGCCCCCGACCCGGCGCCCTTCACGGTCGTGCCGCCGTCTTCGCTTGGAGCGGTATAGCTGAAGTTCGAGTCGTCAACACTCTTCTCTTCTTCAAGCCCACCACCCTCAAGGTGCACATGGTCGCCGGGGCCGGCTGCCGGTCGCACCTGCACCTCAAGGTTGTAGAGCAACCCAAGCGACTCTTCTTTGATCTGCCCCATGGTGCTCTGAAAGAGCGTGAAGCCCTCACGCTGGTACTCAACGAGCGGGTCTCGCTGTGCCATCGCGCGCAGGCCGATGCCCTCTTTGAGATATTCCATCTCGTAGAGGTGGTCTCGCCAGCGACGGTCGATCGCGGTGAGCACGACGCGGCGCTCGAGCTCGCGCATCGCGTCAGCACCAAGCGTCTCTTCGCGTTTCTCATATGCCAGCTCGGCGTCAGACATGATCTCGCGTTTCAAGAAGTCGCGAGTCACCCCCTTGCCGCCTGCCTCGGCAACGATCTCGTCAGGGGTGATGCTGATGGGGTAGACCTGCTTCAGGTCGTTCCACAGCGAGTCCAGATCCCAGTCACCATTGTCATGAGAGTCGAGGATCGCGGAAACGACCTGCTCACGAAACACGTCTACTCGCGATTCGATGTCTTCGCCATCAAGAATCTGCGCACGATCTGTGTAGATCGCCTTGCGCTGCCGGTCGAGCACGTCATCGTATTTCAGCACGTTCTTGCGAATCTCGCTGTTGCGCTGCTCGACTTGGCTCTGTGCGCTCTGAATCGCGCGCGTGACGACCTTCGACTCGATCGCGAGATCGTCGGGGAAGCTCGAACGGTTCATCAGTGCCGCTGCGGCACCTGAATTGAAGAGGCGCATCAGATCGTCGGTAAGCGACAGGTAGAAACGGCTCTCACCGGGATCGCCCTGACGGCCCGAACGGCCGCGCAGCTGGTTGTCAATGCGGCGCGACTCGTGGCGCTCAGTGCCGAGCACGTAGAGACCGCCTGCGGCGATGACCTTCTCGGCCTCGGTGGCGACTGCCTCTTTCACGGCCGCGAACACCGCCGGCCACTCGGCCTCGTAGGCATCGGGGTCGCCTTCGGTCGAGAAGCCGCGGTTTGTCATCTCTTGCACCGCAAGAAACTCTGCGTTGCCGCCGAGCATAATGTCGGTGCCGCGGCCTGCCATATTGGTGGCAACGGTGACCGCACCAAAGCGACCAGCCTGCGCAATGATTGATGCCTCACGCGCGTGGTTTTTCGCGTTCAGAACCTCGTGACGCACACCAGCCTTCGCCAGCAGACGAGAGAGGTACTCGCTCTTCTCAACGCTCGTGGTGCCGACGAGCACGGGCTGACCCTTTTCGTGACGCTCAGCGATGTCGGCAACCGCCTGCACAAACTTCGCCTCTTCGTTTTTGTAGACGAGGTCGGGCTGATCTTTACGCTGCATCGGGCGGTTCGTGGGAATCGGCACGACACCAAGCTTGTAGGTCGACATGAACTCGCCGGCCTCGGTCTCGGCGGTGCCTGTCATGCCAGAGAGCTTCTCGTACAGACGGAAGTAGTTCTGCAGGGTGACGGTCGCGAGCATCTGGTTCTCGGCCTTGACCTGCACACCCTCTTTGGCCTCGATGGCCTGGTGCATGCCCTCGTTGTAGCGGCGGCCGGCCAAGATGCGGCCTGTGTGCTCGTCGACAATCAGCACCTCGCCGTTGAGCACGACGTAGTCTTTGTCACGCGTGAACAGTGCGCGCGCCTTGATGCTGTTGTTCAGAAAAGAGATGAGTGGGGTGTTCACCGACTCGTAGAGGTTAGTGATGCCCAGATAGTCTTCGACCTTTTCGATGCCAGGCTCGAGCACACCAATGGTGCGTTTCTTCTCGTCGACCTCGTAGTCTTCGTCAACCACGAGCGTCTTCGCAATGCGCGCAAACTCAGCAAACCAGCGGTTCGCGTCGCCCGAGGCAGGGCCCGAGATGATCAGTGGCGTACGCGCTTCATCGATAAGAATCGAGTCGACCTCATCGATCACCGCGAAGAAGTGACCTCGCTGCACGCGGTCAGCTGCGGTGCCCGCCATGTTGTCGCGCAGGTAGTCGAAGCCAAACTCGTTGTTTGTGCCGTACGTGATGTCTGCTTCGTACTGCTTGCGACGCTCAGCTGGGTTCTGCCCCGCGACGATGCAGCCGGTGGTCATGCCAAGCGCGCGAAACACGCGACCCATCAACTCGCTCTGGTAGCTCGCGAGGTAGTCGTTCACGGTGACGATGTGCACACCCTTGCCAGCAAGGGCGTTGAGATATGCAGGCATGGTAGCGACGAGCGTCTTGCCCTCACCAGTCTTCATCTCACTGATGTTGCCCAGGTGCAGGTTGGCCCCACCCATCACCTGCACGTCGAAGGGGCGCAGACCGATGGTGCGCTTCGCTGCCTCGCGAACCGCAGCAAACGCCTCGGGCAACAGGTCGTCGAGTGTCTCACCGTTTGCGAGGCGCTCACGAAACTCTGCGGTCTCGCCGCGCAGTTCTTCGTCGCTGAGCTGCTCGAAGGTCGGCTCAATTGCCGCGACGGTCTTTGCAAGTCGCTCAAGCTTCTTCAGGGTGCGACCCTCGCCTACGCGAAGGACTCGTTCGAGGACTGTCGCCACGTCGTGTCTCCTGGGGTTGTACGGGCGCATCGTTGCTGCTGAGCCGCGAGCGCGCCGTGCTGATCTGTTGCCAAATTGTGACAACGCCCAAGCTTAGCAAGCCTGGCTCGTGCGAATCCTCCGAATTTGAGGCACGAGGATCACCCCAACTCTCTGCAGGCACAGTTGTGGGTGAGCGCCCCTGCCCGGGCGCCCACCCACAAGCCTTGGTTTCGACTGTCTCGACGGTCTTGACGGTCTTGACGGTTTCGACCGGCGAATATCACCGGGCAGCGAGGCTACCGAGGTAGCCGCTCACCACTCAGTCGTCAGCCAGCGAGATCACGCCGTAGTTCCATCCCTTACGGCGGTAGACCACGCTTGGTTTGCCTGACCCGTGTTCAATGAAGAGAAAGAAGTCGTGACCGACGAGCTCCATCTGGTCGACCGCTTCTTCGGTCGAGAAGCGCTCGGCCGGAAACTCCTTCTGGCGTATCACTACTGGGTTGTACTGCTCGTCATTACCCTCTTCAGCTATGACGGGCACGGCCCCCGTTGCAACTGCGTCAATCGTTTCGAGCGATGCAGGTGCGATGTCGACCACACTAAAATCTTCTGCGGCAGCCTCACCGAGCGAGGTGCGACCCTTGCCGCGGCGGTCGTGGCGGCGGTCTTTCATGCGCCGAATGCGCTCGAGTACGCGCCCGTACGCAATGTCGAACGCGGTGTACTTGTCGCTGCCCGTGCTCTCGGCACGTATCACCGGGCCTGGGCCAATGAGCGTAATCTCAACGCGATCGCCGTTCTGCGGGCTGCGATCACTCAGGCGCGAGACCTTGACCTCGAACGCCTGCGCCTTGGGCAGCAAGTGTTCTACTTTTTCAGTTTTTGAACCCACATAGTTCTCGAAACGATCGGTAACTCCGACGCCCCTGCCGCGAATGCTTACATCCATGGTGACCTCCTTTGGGTATAGGCGGGTGGCCACATTGGCGGGCGCACCTTTACGCCTTTCACGAACCCTATCGCTGTTCGAGGGTTCACTGCCACTTGGATCGCGAATCTGCTCTTTTCATTTCGCAATCGCTCAGTTTCTACCCTGCCATCACTCAGCATTCGCACCGCCTGCTCTCAGCCGCCACCCCGCCCACTCTCGGCTTTCGCGGCCTCTTCGTCTCGACGTTGCGCTGCGGCGAGCGCCACCACCGCGATCACATTGGCCCCCGCTGCGGTCAGTGCGCCTGCTGCTGCAGTGAGTGTCGCGCCGGTCGTGACAATGTCATCAACCAGCACCACTTCTCGGCCCTGCAACCGACCACGCATGTGCCACGGCACCCGCACAAGTGACGCGTTGTGTGCGCGCGCTGCGGCGCGCAGACCAACCTGGCCGGTGCGCCCCGGCAGCGCTTGTAGGGCGCCGACAACAAGGTAGGGGTCTGCCCCGCCCGGCTGACTCATGCAGCGCAGTGCGCGGCGCACCATCAGGTCGACGTGTCGGTACCCGCGCTGCCGAACTCGAGCCGCTCTCGAGGGGGCTGTCACAATCAGCGTCGGCGAGCGGGCTCGACGCAGCTGCAGTGCTGCGGCGATCGGACCGCTGAGCAGCTCACCGAGCGGCGACGCGAGTCTCACTCTGCCGCCGTGTTTGTACGCAACAAGCAACGCCCTGAGCACACCCTCGTAGCTCCCAAAAGACCACACCTCGCCCGCACTCGGCGGGTGCACCAACTGGGCATAACCGGCAGAGAGGCTGAGCTCAGCACGGCAGCGACCGCACAGCTCTCGATCGGGTGCGCCACACACGACGCACGCGCACGGCCAGAGCAGGGCAAGCAGGTCTTGCCAGAGTTCTCGAGCAAAGTGTTCTGGGAGCATATCTATGAGCATGCCCCGGGCGGGTGCCAGCCGAGCAGTTACTCACAGAACTCGTGTGAGCGGTCGCGATCCTCGCCCCTGTGAGCGACAAGTCAACTACTGGCTACGAACGACCGCACCCGACAGCAAGCCACTGAACCGCTGAACCGCTGAACCGCTGAACCGCTACCCGACCTTCGCGATCAAATCGACCCCTGCCATCAGCTGCTGCCACCCTGACCCCTGCGGCTTGAACAGGCGATGTTGGTCGTCGAGCACTCGCAGCAGCGAGCGGCTGCCACCCCCACCGCTGATTGAAGCACCGCCAGACACTGAGCCCGATGCGATCGGAAACCGCCCGCTGACCTCGCCAACGGCGACCTTTGCCGAGCCCCCGAGCAGACCAGTTTCGCTCATCAGCACGAAGCGATTGTCGCCGATCCAGTCGATGTCGATCGGAGCGCCGAGATCGTGTAGTTGCACGGTCGCCGTGTCGGTGAGCCCGATGGGTGCACCGGATTCGTCGCGCATAATGCCCGCCACCCGCACCTCGCTTGTGCCGTCATTGTTCACGAGCACTGCCAGGCGGTTGCCGCCGGTAGAGACGCGAATTGCTTTCACGGTGAGGGTATCGAGCCAAGCGGGCGAGAGCTCAAGCCTGCCCGTGCCGGGATTGATGACGGTAATCTCACCCGGCTCTGAGAGCGAGTAGACCCACACGTAGCCAAGCTGGTCGAGGCTCGGCGCCAGCAGCCCCGAGCGCGAGTCGAGGGCAAGGGTCTGCCCGCCAGCCACCCAACTGATGCCACCAGGGTGCAGCGCCACAGCCTCGCTGAGGTCTGGGGCAACGGTGACGGCGGTCGGCGAGAGCGCGGCCACCTGGTCGCTCATGCCCGCGATGGGGTTCAGCGCGGTGCCAGCAGAGGTACCGAACTCGCCGTTCTTCAAGATCACGATGCGCTGAAATTCGTTTGCCAGGGCGTCTTCGCCCGTGACTACGTCGCCGCCCCCGACCACGGTGCCGTTCACTGCAATCTGAAAGCGAACCACCCCGGGCAGGCCCTGCAGGCTCGCCGCGAGCTGCCGTTTGATGGCGCTCATGGCGGTCTCGTCAGCGTCAAAGATCTCTGAGGTAACGTCAATCACCGCGGTGCCGTCAACAATCGGCACAGTGCCACCGACCAGCGAGGTGCCCTCTGGAAACGCGGTTGAGATGGCCCCTGCCATTGCTGCCGAGGGCCCCCCGATCAGGGCCTTGGTGATCTTCGTGACCGTCTGCGACGGCAGCGAAGACCGGTCAGTGATGAGCCACCGCACCTCGGCAACGAGCCGGTGGTCGGGGCTCGAGAAGTAGAGCGATCGTGTCTCCCACACCGACGAAAAATTGCTGCGGTCAATGATGATGCCGTTCGGCGCAGATGCGATGCGCCACTCACCGCCCACCTGCGCGAGCTCAAATCGCACCTTGGTCTCGGTCTCGGGGTCTGCAAGCTGCATCGTGCCACCGGCATCTACTGCGGCAACGACGTGCAGGGCGAGCGACGCAACGTTGCTGCTTTCGCCTTCAAACTGCGCCGCCCCCTCGTAGACGAGTGCGCCCGAGCTCGGATCCCACTGATCTGCATAGACTGGCGAGAGAAACTCTCTGGCGATCTCGTAGTCGTTCAGGTTTGAAGAGGCGGCTCGCACAAAACCACGAATAATCGACTCGGGGTCGGCGCCCTTTGCTGGGCCCTGCGGGTTGATGAACACCCCGCGCTCTGCCTGTTCCAGGTTAGCGAGACCCTCGCGCACGGGGCCAGAGTCTGGCACCGCATCGCAGGCCACCAGAGAAAGTGCCGCGAACGCAGCAGCAATCAGGGCGAGGATCTGCCGTCTCATTTGCCTCTCTCCCTTCGCACGCGACGACCAGGCCTGCGCAGCCAACCCCCGGTCACCTCTGGATCACCGTCGTCGGGTGTCACGTCGTCGGGCACGAGCGGCACGGGCGACATGAACGAGTTGGTTTCGTCGCCGCGCGGCAGGGTGAGGCGAAAATTGCTGCCCTCGCCGAGGCGCGACCAGACCTCTAGAAGCCCGCCGTGCACCGCGGCGTCTTCGCGTGCGATCGCGAGGCCAAGGCCGGTGCCACCCAGCGTGCGTTTGCGCGACGGGTCGGCCCGCCAGAACCGGTCGAACACGTGAAGTGTGTCTTCGTGCTTCATGCCAATGCCCCAATCGCGCACACCGACCGCGATTGCAGAGGCGTTCGAGTCGATCGTCACCACAATGGGCCGGCCCTCGCCGTGCTCAATCGCGTTGCCGATCAGGTTCGACACAATGCGTCTAATGCGGCGGGCATCAACGTCAATCGGGCTGAAGCCACCGAGTGGCCGCAGCTCGATGATGCCCGGTGACAGTGGCCTGAGCCCCTCGACCACCTCTTCGGTGAGGGCCACCATTTTGGTGGGTTCGGTCTCGAGCGTGATTGGCCCGGCGTCATAGCGCGAAATCTCGAGCAGGTCGGCGAGCAGCGACTCGAACCGGTCGACCTGGTCATTGAGCACCTGCACTGGCCGCGCCGCCCCCGAGTCGTCGTCGCCGACCTGTGCACGCAACACCTCGGCGGCGAGACGAATCGTGGTGAGCGGGGTGCGCAGCTCGTGCGACACGTCTGACACGAAGCGCTGCTGCATGGTCGAGAGCTGATCGAGCTCGTCAATGCGCGCCTGCAGCGTGTCTGCCATGTGGTTAAAGTTGTTTGACAGCTCATCAAAGTGCTTGTCTGCCTGCAGTGGAATGCGAGCGTCGGTCTCACCCGCAGCAAGCCGGTGGCTGGCAGAGGCGGCCGCTCGAACCGGGCGAAAGACCAGACTCGAAATCACCCAGACCAGCACGCCAAGCAGCAGCAACAGCAGCATCGCCATAAGTATGAGCGCGCGCGTGATGAACTCGATGCTCTTCGCTACATCACCGAAACTGTACCCAATAAACAGGTCGTAACTGCCTGCCCCAGACGGAAACACGATGGTCGAGGCCACCAGAATGCCCGGCACGGTCTTGCCCTCGTCATCGACGAGCCTCACCGACTGCCAGTACTGTGGCGCTTGACCCGCCAACAGTGCCTCGCTTAGGTCTGCCGAGATCACATCGAGCATTTGCTGCGAGGTGCCCGCGTCGTCGGGTGCGATCGGCGAGGCGGGCTGGCCCGCCTGCCTGCGCACATAGATCAGCTGGCTCGCCGAGGTGCCCTGCACCGTGCTGCGCACCGAGCCGGCGAGCGCGTTCAACGCACCGAGGTCGATTGCGTCAGAGCTGTCGAGCTGCTCTTGGGCCGCGAGCGTGGCCCGCGCCGAGTCTTGCAGCGCCTGATCGCGCTTTGACGAATATAAATCGGTGCTGATGCGATCGAGCACGAGCGCACCCATCACCGACACCATGGTTATTGTGATTATGCCCGTGATTGCCATGGTGCGCAGCCTCAGCGAGCTCGCCCACGCCACCCATAGAGGGCCAAGCACTGGCATGGTGGCACGCACCCACCGCACCCTCAGGCGGCGAAGCCATAACCCGAACGGTGACCTACCGTGCCGCTGCGGGGTCGCCAAACGGCTACTCCGTGGCTGCACCGGCGCGGTACCCCACGCCGCGAACGGTGCTCACGATGGTCGGGTGGTCGGGGTCGCGTTCAATCTTTGCGCGCAACCGCTGCACGTGCACGTTTACCAGGCGGGTGTCTGCTTTGTACTGGTAGCCCCACACCTTCTCGAGCAGCACCTCGCGCGTGAACACCTGCTGTGGTTTTCGGGCGAGGATCACCAAAAGATCGAACTCTAGTGGCGTCAGCGACACCACCTGATCGCCCCGACGCACTTCGTGGCCGGTCACGTCGATATCGATGTCGCCGACACGCAGCTTCTCGCCGGCCTCTTGCTTCGGCTCGCGAAGCCGCGCTCGCACGCGAGCGATGAGTTCGACCGGGTTAAACGGTTTCACCACATAGTCGTCTGCGCCCGCCTCGAGCCCACGCACGACGTCGCTGGTGTCGCTGCGCGCGGTCAGCATGATGACCGGTACACCCGATTCGGCGCGAATGTGGGTGCACACCTCAATGCCATCCATGCCAGGCAGCATCAGGTCGAGCAGCACAAGGTCGGGCCTTGACTCTCGAAACTTCTCGACCGCAGAGGGGCCATCGGCCGCAAACACGGTCTCAAAGCCTTCACCCTGCAGCACCATGCCGAGCATCTCAGACAGCGCGCGGTCGTCGTCAACCACCAGAATGCGTGAGCTCATGCTCCCATTATGGCCGAGCACGCTGAGTTCGCGGCGTAAGCCGGTATTCTCACCTACCTGTTCGGTGGGATAGGGCGCCGACATCGGTGTACTTTTCGGCCGGCATCGGCGCCCACCAGCGAGGTACGGCCGGTGAGGCGCGGCCGGCGAGGCACGGCCGGCGAAGCTCACCCGGTAATACTCACCCGGCGAGGCGCGGCCGGTGAGGCACAGCCGGTGAAGCTCACCCCGTAATACTTACCCGGTAATACTCACCCGGCGAAACACTGCCGCGAAGCCCTAATAGTGGTCGAATCGACCTTGCGCGATCTCCCACGGCGCGCGCCCCA
>JAPXTT010000020.1:0-11043 GCA_033812395.1 Leucobacter sp.
GGCATTCGAGAATGCGATCGCGGTGGCGATGGTGCTCGGCGGCTCGACCAACGCGGTGCTGCACCTGCTCGCTATCGCGCGCGAAGCCGACGTTGACCTTACCCTCGAAGACTTCACGCGCATCGGCGCAAAGTCCCCCCACCTTGCTGACATGAAGCCGTTTGGTCAGTATGTTGCCCAAGATTTCGACCGGGTCGGCGGCATGCCCGTCATCATGAAGGCAATGCTCGACGCAGGTATGCTGCACGGTGACGCGCTTACCGTAACAGGTAAGACGGTGGCAGAAAACCTTGCTGACGTGACTACGCCTCTCGACGGCAAAGTCATTCGAACGCTTGATAATCCGCTGCACGCTGGTGGCGGGCTTACTATTTTGCACGGCACGTTTGCCCCAGAAGGCGCAGTCGTGAAAACCGCAGGCTTCGACGCTGAGCTCTTTGAGGGGCCGGCACGAGTCTTCGAACGCGAGCGCGCTGCCATGGATGCGCTGACCGAGGGGCAGATCAGCAAGGGAGACATCGTAGTGATTCGCTATGAAGGCCCCAAAGGTGGCCCCGGCATGCGTGAGATGCTCGCAATCACCGCGGCTATCAAGGGCGCGGGGCTCGGCAAAGATGTACTACTATTGACCGACGGGCGATTCTCAGGCGGCACAACCGGCCTGTGCATCGGCCATATTGCACCAGAAGCGTCAGACGGCGGTCCGATTGCGCTGGTGCGCGACGGTGACCTGATTCGGGTCGATATCGCCGCAAGAACGCTCGACATTCTGGTTGATCCCGCCGAGCTTGAAGCCCGCCGAGCAGCATGGGCTCCGCTTCCCCCTCGCTATACGCGTGGTGTACTCGCGAAGTACACGAAACTCGTTCGCAGTGCCTCTGAAGGCGCCATCACCGGTTAGGGTGATCGTGCGCCTGTTACCCGCTCAGCGGGTTGTTCGGGCTGACGAATAATCGCGAAGCTCCAGAAATTCAGCTACAGAAAGTATGAAATGAACTCGGACACGAGTACTGGGTACCAAAACACCTCTGCAAGCAGCGAGCGAATGACAGGTGCGCAGGCCGTCGTTCGCAGCCTTGAGCTGCTTGGCGTTTCTGATGTCTTCGGCCTGCCGGGTGGTGCGGTGCTGCCGCTCTACGATGCACTCAATGAAGACAACGACCTTCGCCACATTCTTGTGCGTCACGAGCAGGGCGGCGGCCACGCGGCAGAGGGTTTCGCCGCGGCCGGCGGAAAGGTTGGTGTGTGCATCGCGACCTCAGGCCCCGGTGCGACCAACCTGGTCACCGCAATCGCTGACGCATATATGGACTCGGTACCAATGCTCGCGATTACCGGCCAGGTGTTCTCTCACCTCATGGGTTCAGATGCGTTTCAAGAGGTCGACATCGTCGGTATTACGATGCCGATTACGAAGCACTCGTTTCTCGTAAAGAAAGCCGAAGATATTCCTCGCGCAATCGCTGCGGCGTACGAAGTTGCAAGCTCTGGCCGCCCCGGCCCTGTGCTGGTAGATATCACCAAAGATGCGCAAGAGGCAGAGTTTAACTTTGTCTGGGAGCCTCGGGTCGATCTCGCCGGCTACCGCCCCATCACCAAGGCGAACAGCAAGCAGATTCAGGCGGCAGCCGAGTTGATTTCGGCTGCCGAGCGCCCAGTCTTCTACATTGGCGGTGGCGTGGGGCGTGCAGGAGCATCTGCAGAGCTGCTGCAACTCGCTGAGCTTGTGGGTGCGCCCGTGGTGACCACACTCATGGCTCGCGGCGTATTTCCTGACTCTCACCCGCAGCACCTCGGTATGCCTGGCATGCACGGCACGGTGCCGGCGGTACTTTCACTGCAAGAGAGCGACCTGCTCATCACCATTGGTGCGCGTTTTGACGACCGTGTGACCGGTAAGACTGCGCTCTTCGCACCCGACGCAAAGGTGATTCACGCCGACGTCGACCCGGCTGAGATCGGCAAGATTCGTGCGGCAGATGTGCCGATCGTTGGCGATGCGGCCGAGGTAATCAGTGACCTGATTGCGGCGGTATCGACGCTGAAAACTGGCACCCAGTTTGCTGATCTGTCGGCATGGTGGCAGCGCCTACGAATGCTACAAGAGAGGTACCCTCTCGGCTACGCACCAACGAGTGACGGCCTGCTTGCCCCCGAGTTCGTGATTCAGCGTATTGGTGAGCTGAGTGGTCCTGAGGCGATCTACGCCGCTGGAGTCGGCCAGCATCAGATGTGGGCTGCCCAGTTCATCAAGTACGAGCGCCCCAACTCGTGGCTGAACTCGGGCGGTGCTGGCACCATGGGCTACGCGGTGCCTGCGGCCATGGGAGCAAAGGTTGCAGAGCCCGACCGTGTGGTCTGGGCAATTGATGGTGACGGCTGTTTCCAGATGACCAACCAAGAGCTGGCAACCTGCGTGGTGAACGACATTCCCATCAAGGTCGCGGTCATTAACAACTCGTCGCTCGGCATGGTGCGTCAGTGGCAGACCCTCATTTACGATGGTCGCTACTCGAACACCGAGCTCAATACCGGCCACGGATCACGTCGAATTCCTGACTTCGTGAAACTCGGTGACGCCTACGGTTGCCTTGCAATTCGCGTGGAACGCGAAGACCAGGTCGATGATGCGATCAAGCTCGCACTCGAGACCAATGACCGCCCTGTCGTCATTGAATTTGTCGTGAGTGCAGACTCTATGGTCTGGCCAATGGTTCGCCAGGGCACTAGCAACAGCGATATTCAGTATGCACTTGAGCACAGCCCCGAGTGGGGAGAGGAGTAAGCCATGAGCCGTCACGTACTCAGCCTGCTGGTCGAAGACAAGCCAGGCTTGCTCACCCGCGTTGCGGGTCTCTTCGCTAGGCGCGGTTTCAATATCGATTCACTCGCGGTGGGACCAACAGAGCTCGCTGGGCTCTCGCGCATTACCGTTGTGGTGAACGAGGATGACGTGCAGATCGAGCAGATCACCAAGCAGCTGAACAAGCTTGTGAACGTGATCAAGATTGTTGAACTCGAAGACTCGCAGTCGGTACAGCGTGAGCACATGCTCATCAAAGTGCGTGTCGACCACCAGTCCCGTTCGCACGTGCTTGAGGCGGTCAACCTCTTCCGCGCTCGCGTCGTCGATGTCGTCACCGATGCGCTCGTGATCGAGGTCACCGGTGACACGGGAAAGATCCAGGCCTTTCTGCGTGTGCTCGAGCAGTACGGCATCAAAGAGATCGCCCAGTCAGGCCTCATTGCAGTCGGGCGCGGTGCGAAGAGCATCACCGAGCGCGTCTACAAGAATTGAGCGGATCGCAAGCGATCCGCTGCAAAGCTACAAACCTTTGACCTACTACCACTAACTAATAAGGAGGCCACTCGTGGCTGAAATGTACTACGACGCCGACGCTGATCTCTCGATCATTCAGGGCAAGAAGGTGGCCGTCGTTGGCTACGGCTCGCAGGGTCACGCACACGCGATGAATCTTCGCGACTCAGGTGTCGAGGTCGTCATCGCGCTCAAGGCGGGCTCGAAGTCAGCGGCAAAGGCAGAAGAAGCTGGCTTCAAGGTGCTTACCGTTGACGAGGCAGCAGCATGGGCAGATTTGATCATGATCCTCGCACCTGATCAGCACCAGCGCTCGATCTACAACGAGCAGATCAAGCAGCACCTGACAGCGGGTAAGACCCTCGCGTTTGCTCACGGCTTCAACATTCGCTTCGGCTATATTGAGACCCCCGAGGGCGTTGACGTGATCCTCGTCGCACCCAAGGCTCCCGGCCACACTGTGCGCCGCGAATTCGTCGCAGGCCGTGGCATTCCCGACATCATCGCTGTCGAGGTCGATGCAAGCGGCACCGCATGGGAGACCGCAAAGTCATACGCGAAGGCGATTGGCGGCACCCGTGCGGGCGTCATCAAGACGACCTTCACAGAAGAGACCGAGACCGACCTGTTCGGTGAGCAGGCAGTGCTCTGCGGTGGCACCGCGCAGCTCGTGCAGTACGGTTTCGAGACCCTGACCGAGGCCGGCTACCAGCCTGAGATTGCCTACTTCGAGGTGCTGCATGAGCTCAAGCTCATTGTTGACCTCATGTGGGAGGGCGGCATCGCTAAGCAGCGCTGGAGCGTGTCTGACACCGCCGAATACGGCGACTATGTGTCGGGCCCCCGCGTCATCGACCCCCGTGTCAAAGAGAACATGAAAGCTGTGCTCGCCGACATTCAGTCGGGTGCGTTCGCGAAGCGCTTCATCGACGACCAAGATAACGGTGGCAAAGAGTTTCTTGAGCTTCGCGCCAAGGCAGAGCAGCACCCGATCGAGGTCACCGGCCGCGAGCTTCGAGGTCTCTTCGCCTGGTCACAGCAAGACGAAGATTACGTCGACGGTAGCGCTGCGCGCTAACGACGACGTAATCTCACAGGCAGCACTGTTTGCTGAAGATCGCAAGCGATCTTCAGGCGTCGACGGTAGCGCTGCGCGCTAATTCTGTGGGGTAGCCGCTGATTGCGGTTGCTGTTGAAATGGCCCCGGGGGAGAACCCGGGGCCATTTTGGGCCTATCGGCCAAAAGCGTGGATACGGCCTGGCGTGTCAGTACCTTTTGAGTAGACCCTGGCCTGGGGGCGCGCTTTAGGTGTGGCAAAAGTGCGGTATTCGGTGCGGAAGTGCACTTTTGCTGCACGTGAACAGTAGCGAGCCCGAACCGCCAGGGGTCGATGGTGTATCAGTTTGGAATGGCTTTCACACATTGGGAGGGTGGGGTGTGGATGGTCACAACTCATCGTTGTAGACATTAGCGGCCCTTGTTTTGCCTCGTGATTATGCGACTTTATGAAGATTCCATCCACTCTTTATGGCCGATACGCCCAATGTGGCATGAAATTGGTGCACACGCGCAGCAATCTTTCATGGTTCGCATAGCTCAACACAGCTAGGCTAAAAGCGTTCACAGTCAAATGCCGTTCGGCACATCGGTGAGGATGCACACATGGGACTCATTCAGGCAGCAATTGGCGCGATCGGCGGCACGCTGGCAGATCAGTGGAAAGACTTTTACACGGTGCCTAGCGGCCTGGCGCCTACGGCGGCGCTGTTCGCTGCGGTTCCGCAGGGTCAGAACGCGGGCCGCGGCTCGAACACCAAAGCTTCTGACGGTGTCATCACAAACGGCAGCAAGATTCTCGTTCCAGAGGGTTACGGGCTCGTGTTGATGCAGGATGGCGCGATCACCGGTTTCGCTGCTGAGGCCGGTGCCTATGAATGGAACTCCGAGGCTCAGGATTCGCAGTCGATTTTTGCTGGCAACGGTATAGTGAGCCCGCTCATCACGACGTCGTGGGAGCGCTTCAAGTTTGGTGGTCGCCCAAGCACCCAGCAGCGCGCGTACTTCGTTACTCTGAAAGAGCTGCCGAACAACCGTTTCGGTACCCAGAGCGAGATCTACTGGGACGATGCTTACATGAACGCCCAGGTGGGTGCGGTGACCCGGGGCACATACACGCTGAAGATTGCAGACCCGATTCTTTTCATCAAGAACTTCGTGCCTGCAAAGTACCTGGAGCCGGGGCAGGTGTTTGACTTCACCGACCTTGAAAACGATGCCGCTTCGCAGCTGTTTAACGAGGTTGTGGGCTCGCTGGCACCCGCGTTCTCGCTGTACACAAATGACCCGTCAAAGGGCAACCGAATCACGAAGATTCAGCAAGATTCGCTTGGCTTCGCGCAGAGCCTTTCGGCGGCAGTCGAGCAGAACTATCAGTGGTCGACCGCGCGTGGCCTCGTGATTGCAGCCACCGCGATCGTAGCGATTGAATACGACGAGAACACTCGTGAACTGCTGAAGAACGTGCAGCGTGCCGATGCTCTAGCTGGCGCGCGAGGCAACTCCAACCTGCAGGCCTCAGTCGCAGCGGGCTTCGAAGCAGCGGGTGAGACTGCCGGGGCAGGCGGCATTTTCGGCATGGGTATGGCTGCCGGTACCGCGGGGCTCGGTGGTCTGCAGCAGCCAGTCCCCGGGATCGGCGCGCAGAGTGTTCCGCAACAGGCTGCTCCGGCGGCTCCTGCTGCACCCGCGGCTCCTGCAGCAGAAGACCCCATGGCGAAGCTTGCAAAGTTCAAAGAGATGCTCGACTCCGGGCTCATTACACAAGAGGACTACGACGCGGCCAAGGCCAAGGCGCTAGGGCTCTAGCCAGGGCTGAGCGACAATGAACGACGCCGCTGAGGGGCTGCCCAGCGTACCGCCGCTGCAGCCCCAGCAGCCAGCGCCTCAACCGACCGAGCCCCCGCAGACACCAGTGCAGCAGGAGCCGGCTGATCCCGCGCTGCCGATGCAACCCGACCCGAACGCGACCACACAGGCAGGCACGCAGAACGAACGACTCGGTGACGGCGTGAACCGCTGCCCGCGTTGCGGCTCGACTGAGATTCAGTTGCGCCCCCAAACGGGCATGCTCATCTGCATGTTCTGCCGCTATGAGTGGTCTGAGGCTGCCGTTGAGGGGCAGATCTTCGCTGAGCAGCCGCTCGATCAGTTGCAGGGCACGGTAATCGGTAGCGGTGCCGCAGATATCGACGCGGCGATGGCCGACGTGGTGACGCTGAAGTGTGGCGGCTGCGGTTCTGAGGTCGTGGTGAATGTCGCGAGTGCGATGTCGGCGCGTTGCCACTGGTGCCGCAATATTTTGACGGTCAATAACCAGGTGTCAAATGGTGCGGTGCCCGATGCGGTGCTGCCGTTCACGCTCACGCACGAGCAAGCGGTGACCGCGATACGCGAGTTCGCTGGAAAGCGCAGAATGTTCGCACATCGGCGCTTCTTAAAAGAGTTCACACCCGAAAACGTGGTGGGGGTATACCTGCCATACATGGTGGTCGACGGCAACGCGAGCGCGACGGTGTGGGGCCAGGGCGAAGTGCTCGTGCGCAGTTATACGAGAGGCAGCGGCGACGATCGCGAGACCTTTTATGATGCAGACGTGTACCAGGTGCGCAGGTTTGTCGACTTTACCGTTGACGACCTCACTATCGAGTCATCTGCCGAGCGCGCGAATATGGATGTGTTTGTGAACACAAACAACATCATTAACGCGATTCTGCCGTTTGACACGAAGAACGCGGTGAAGTGGAATGCAAGCTATCTCACCGGGTTTACCTCTGAAAAGCGTGACCAGAATGTCGAGGCGATTCGCCCAGAACTTGAGAACCAGCTGCTGTCGATCGCCCGCTCAGAGGTGGCGCCTTCGGTGAGCGGTTACAACCGAGGCGTGCGCTGGGAGCATGAACAGCTCAATGTGCACGGCACGCGGTGGGTGTCAATGTACATGCCAGTGTGGTTGTACTCGTACTACCACGAAGAGGGTGGTCGAGGCATGGTGCACTACATCGCGGTGAATGGTCGCACTGGCGAGACCATGGGCAGCGTGCCCGTCTCACGTGGCAGATTGCTCGCCGCGGCACTTTCTACCGGAACAGTGATCGAGGCAATAGTGATCGCATTATTGGTGGCGACGATATGATCGCCTGGCTCATCAACACTGCGGCCATGTTTGGCCCCGTTCTTCACGGCGCGTTCTTGCAGTCGAACGGTCAAGACGAAGACGGTGGCGGCTGGCTGCTGCTCGCAGGCCCCGCGGCCGGTGTCGCGGTCTACACGATGCTGTTTCGCTACTATCGCAACACCGACAAGTCGCACTCATTTGAACGTGAGACAGTGATCGAGTCAAAACCGGTCACCGGCAGTGACACGAAGGTTGATGAGGTGCGCGGCACGAAACGCACCTCGATCGCTGGCAACAATGTCAGCAAGCACCGCGACCGCGTTCAGCGCGTCGAATAGCCACTTCGAACTCTTGAATACAGAAAAGGATCGCCCCTCGGCCTGCCCATGAGACAGGCGAGGGGCGATCGCACTTGTAGGCGGTGACTCGCTTACGCAGCAGCCGGTGCCGCGTCGGCTACCTCGATTGGCGCATCAGACGGGTCTGCCCATACCGGGGCCGGCAGCAGCGTGTCGGTTTGGCCGGCCTGAATCTCGCGCAGTGCAGCGGTGATCTCGTCGGCGTTCTCGGGTACGTTTAGGCCGCAGTTCTGCAGCTCAGAGGCGAACTTCAGCGTGAGGCGGTTCTTGCCCGCTTCAATTGCTTGTGCGGTAGTGCCACTCTGAATGACGCTGCCGGTCTGAATGTCAGAAACGTCTTCGCACACGTGGTAAACGGTGCCGCCGTCGACCCAGAACACCTTGTCTGAGCCGAGCAGCTGAATCACCGTCGACTGATCAGCGGTGTACTTCTCAACCGAAGGGGGGTTAAAGTCGATGCCCAGTGCGACGCTGGCGACAGCGAGCACGATGCCGACAATACCCGCGGTTGTCTTCTGCCCCTTATCCATGTCTTTGTTGAGAAAAATCAAGATGATGAGCGGCAAGAAGGCGATCACCGAGATGATCGCACCGAGCTGGTTCTGCACGAAGAAACGCACTTTGTCTGCCTTGCGCGCCGGGTCGAGGCGGTTCGCCTTCTTCCAGAGCATCGAACCGGTGATAGCGAGTGCCGCGATCACGACCAAGAACACGAGCAGCGTGATAAACGCCCACTGCGGAAAGTGAGCCACCGCGTCTTGCGCTTGCAGCAGGCCGGTCTCGGGGTCGCGCACCAGGGTGCCATCTTGGCCTACCCACTCGCGCTGGCGCAGCAGCCAGAAGAGTGCGACCGCCTCGAGAGCGATTGCGACGACCCAGGCGATGAGCGCAATGATGCGCAGCTTCTTGCTTTTGGCCTTTGACCCAGCGGTCGGCTTCCATTCCTGACCGTTTGTCGGCTTGGCATCGTCTGACATTGCGCTCCTTCAGCGTGGGGGTGATGCTGTTCAAGTCTTCCAGCGTCAGTGTACTTCAAGCTTTTCGCGAGGTGCGGCTCGCTAGGCTGGTCTATATGGGTATCGAAAAGGATCGCGCGAGCCGCGATGCGGCACGCGAGAGCTCGCTCGCGAGCGGGTGGACGGTCGAGGGGCAACCCGAGTTGCAACCAAAGGTTCGTGTGCCCCAAACGGGGGAGCTGGTCGCGGGGCTGGCTGATCCTCTTCTTGATGAAACCGATACGACTGCTGACGACGTGAAGCAGATGTCGAGCGGCGCACTCGTGCTGCTTGGGGTGATTGGCGGGGTGTACTTGCTGTTCACCTTTGTGTGGTTCAGCTGGGCAAACGCAGCTTCGGTCGCAAACGCATCTGTGGCGTCAACCAGTGGTTCACTCGGCGGCGTGTTGCAGCAGATCGTCTTCTGGGTTGCGCCCTTTGCGCCCGCACTTTGGTTTATATCGGTGCTGGTGCTCTGCCGGGGTAAAAAGGTTTGGCGCATGTCGCTGTGGTTGGGGCTCGGGCTCGTGGTGCTCGTGCCGCTACCGATGTTTGGGGGGCTGTTCTAGTGGCGGGCAAGATCACCGGGTGGGCAGCGTTCGTACTGCTCACTGGGCTGTACGTGTATATGGTCGTGGCGGCTGTGGGCAACCTGACGCAGCTGCCAGAGATGGCGGCGCAGCTTGGTCTTGGGGTGAACGCCACCGGCTGGTTCTGGCTCTGGCTCGGGGTCGTGCTGCCAGTGATTGGCTACGCGGTTGCCCTGTTTGCTGGGCGAAAGCGTCGTGGTGGCGCTCGCTTGCTGATTCTCACGACTGCACTCGCTGTGGTCGCGGCACTGCAACTCGAGATTTCGCTCGTGGTCCCACCGACATCGTTCTTCATGTAAGCGCCCTGCGCGCTATCTGTGGAATATGGCGATAGTAGAATAGTAAAGGTGCCGCAAACGCTGGCGCCCAACTCTCTCGCTCTCGGAGGAACAATTTCTGATGCCCGCGCCGGTCGTGCTACTCGCTGAAGAACTCTCACCCGCTACGATCGCAGCTCTCGGGCCAGACTTCGATGTTCGCAACGTTGATGGCACCGATCGTGACGCACTGCGCGCAGCGCTTGCCAATGCTGAAGCAGTGCTCGTGCGCTCGGCAACCCAGATTGATGCCGAGGCCCTCGGCTGGGCGCCCCAGCTGAAGGTGATCGCCCGGGCTGGCGTCGGCCTCGACAACGTCGACATCAAAGCCGCGACCCAGGCAGGCGTCATGGTCGTGAACGCCCCCACCTCGAACATTATCAGCGCCGCCGAGCTGACCGTGTCACACATTCTTGGCCTCGCACGCCATCTACAGCGTGCGCACGGTTCGCTCAGCGCGGGCCAGTGGAAGCGCTCGTCTTTCACTGGCACTGAGCTCTACGAAAAGACCATCGGCATTATCGGCCTCGGTCGCATCGGTGCGCTCGTTGCAGAGCGTCTGCGCGGCTTCGGCGTCGAACTGCTCGCCTACGACCCCTACATCACCGCTGCCCGCGCTGCCCAGCTCGGGGCAGAACTCGTGGAGCTTGACGAACTCGTCGAGCGCGCCGACTTCTTGACCATTCACATGCCCCGTACGCCCGAAACCCTCGGAATGATCGGTGAGGCGCAGCTGAAGGCTATGAAGCCGACCGCCTACGTCGTGAACGTCGCCCGCGGCGGCCTCATCGATGAGCAGGCGCTTGCCGCGGCCCTCGACGCGGGTGAGATCGCTGGCGCCGCGCTCGACGTGTTCGTGCAGGAGCCGCCGACCGACGACAGCCTCACCGCGCACCCCAAGATCAACGTCACCCCTCACCTCGGCGCTTCGACCGAAGAGGCGCAAGAGAAGGCCGGCATCTCGGTTGCAAAGTCGGTGCGCCTCGCACTCGCCGGCGAGCTCGTGCCAGACGCGGTCAACGTCGCGGGCGGCACCATTAACGAGTACGTGAAGCCCGGTCTGCCGCTCACTGAGAAGCTTGGCCAGATCTTCGCAGGCCTCGCAGCCGGCCCCGTCACCTCGCTCGACGTCGAAGTGCACGGCGAGCTCAGCGAGCACAATGTGCAGGTGCTGCGCCTCGCGGCGCTCAAAGGCCTGTTCTCGCAGGTCGTGAGCGACCCTGTCTCATACGTGAACGCGCCGCTGATCGCCGAGCAGCGTGGCGTCGAGGTGCGCTTTCACGTTGAT
>JAPXTT010000021.1:0-10746 GCA_033812395.1 Leucobacter sp.
GTTCGCGCGAGCGGGTCGGCCTGTGGTGGGGCGTTGGCCTCGGCGTGCTGGCTGGGAGCGCGGTGGCTGCGGCGTTGCAGTTCGCCAGGATGGTGTTGACGCCCGCCGCTCGGCCCGAGAGCAAGGCCCGGGTTCTTGCGCTCGAAGCCTCGGACTATGCCCCGAGTGGTACGCGAGTGTGGCTTGCCGGGCCAGACACGGCTCTCGAGGGCAGCTACTCGTTTATTTTTGACGCGGGTGCGCGTGAGACCCAGCACCTTGCGGGCCACGCGCGGCTCGGCCCGGTTGTTGCGGCGGAAGGCATGGGTCGCGGACTTCGTGTCGCGCGCGAGGTGCTCAGCGTTGAGCGGGGCGAGTTGCGTGTTGGGGTGAGGGGGCGCATCACGGGTTGGTGGTTCACTGATCCGGTGCAGCTCGGGTACGAGACGACCCTGGTTTCGCTGCCGCTGCCGAACGGTGTTGGCTGGGGGTGGGTAATCACTCCAGAGCATGCGAGGCCTGGGCGGTGGGCGGTGCACGTGCACGGCAGGGGAGCGCTGCCTCACGAGACGCTTCGAGGAGTCGAGCCGTTTGCCGAGGCGGGGTATACGAGCCTCGTGATTGCATATCGAAATGACCGGGGAGCACCCGTTGGGCTGGGCGGCAGGTATGGGCTCGGGCTCGCCGAGCAAGCTGATGTCGATGCGGCGGTCGGGTGGACCCGCACGCAGGGGGCTACCGAGGTCGTCTTGGTTGGCTGGTCAATGGGAGGCACAGCTGCAGTGCTCGCCGCAGCTTGCGGCCGCAACCGCGATTTGGTGCGGGCGCTCGTGCTCGATTCTCCCGCCCTTGACTGGCCGTCGCTGCTCCGGCGACAGGCGAAACTTGCGCGCCTTCCAGTAGCTATCGCAGCGCTTGGCGTGCTGTTGTTGCGCTTTGGGCTGGTGCGGGGCGCGGTCGCCGGGGCGCGCGGCACCGATGTCCAGGCCCTCACCGCGCGCAAGCTCGCGATGCTCATTCGCGTGCCGACGCTTATTCATGCAAGCGCGGGCGACACCTATGTGCCCTGGGAAGGCTCGCTGCGGGTTGCGCAACTGCGCTCGTCGCTCGTGAGGCTGCATGCGTCGCGTGGAGAGCACGTGAAGCTGTGGAACGCCGACCCGTTGGGGTGGAAGGCTGAGACCGCGCGGTTCTTGGGCCAGCTCGACTAAGAATTAGAACTTATGAAGTAAAGGCGCACGATCGTCGAGCGATAGAATTGCACGCGATGTCTCATTCTGCCCAGCACACCGCAGCCCGCCTCGTCGACCGTCACCCCGAGATCTCGGGCACCGAGCTGGTCGCGACTCTGGTGCCCCCGCGTCAGTTCGACGACGCGAGCTTCGACTCGTATCGACCAGATGAAAATTATTCCTCGCAGGCCGAGGCTCGCGACACCCTACGTGCGTTTGCAGAGCCTGAGGCGCCTATCTCACGTGGTGGCGGTTTTCTGGGCTTCGGGCGAAAGAAGGCACCAGCCGAGCCGCGGCCCGGGGCGATTACGAAGCCCGGCGTCTACCTCGATGGTGGCTTCGGCGTAGGCAAGACTCACCTGCTCGCGGCAACGTGGCACGCGACTGCAGGGCGAAAGTACTTCGGTACCTTCATCGAATACACTGCGCTCGTGGGTGCGCTCGGTTACGCAGGCGCGCTCGCCGTGCTGCAGGGTGCTCGTCTTATCTGCATCGATGAGTTCGAACTCGATGATCCCGGTGACACCATGCTCATGACGCGCCTCATCGGCGATCTCACGGCTACGGGGTCGAGGATCGTAGCCACCTCAAACACACCACCGAACGCCCTGGGCGAGGGGCGCTTCGCCGCATCCGACTTCATGCGCGAGATTCAGGCGATGGCTGATCGCTTCATCACCATTCGCATCGACGGTGTCGACTATCGCCAGCGCGACCTCGATGGCGACGCGATCGCGCTGAGCGAAGACGCCTACCTGTTCACGCTCGCAGATGTCGTCGCTTCGGGAGAGCGCATGACCGACGACTCCTTCGGTGACCTCATCGCGCACCTCGCCACGGTGCACCCGTCGAGCTACGTCGGCATGCTCACCGGTGTGCGCGTCATCGGCCTGCGCGAGGTGTTCGAACTGACCGACCAGTCGGCCGCGCTGCGCTTCGTTGCCTTCATTGACCGTGTGTACGACGCGCAGATCCCTATTCGTGCGACCGGGGTCCCTCTCACCACGATCTTCGGCGGGGGCATGCTCGACGGAGGCTACCGCAAGAAGTACTTGCGCTGCATGTCGCGCCTCAACGCGCTCACCCAGAGCGAGGTCACCGCGTGAGCGGCGGCTCATCGCTGTTGCGCGCCCTGCTCGAAGGGCTTGTTGCAGCGCTGAGCCCGAAACAGAAGCCCCAGTCGAAGGGCAGCAGGGCAGGCGGCGGGGGATCCTCGCCTCACCATGCACCCGTCGCCAAATGGCGCGACCAGCCCACTGCACAGCACGAAGCGCTCAGCCCCGGGCAAATCGGTGACGGCGCGACACGCGACCTCACTGCTGTCGAGCTGCGGGCCATTCGACCAAGTTTCGTACCAAGCCTTGACGGCGAACCAGACCCCGGCGAGGTGATCTGGACCTGGGTACCCTACGTCGAGAACGACGGGCGTGGCAAAGATCGCCCGGTGCTGATCATCGCGCACCTCGATTCGGGTGGCTGGGCGGCCTGTTACCTCAGCACAAAGCAGCACCGCGGTTTCGTCTCGGTCGGCACAGGGCCGTGGGATTCGCAGGGGCGTGAGAGCTTTCTCTCACCAGAACGTGTGCTTCGCGTGACCGTGCAGGGCATGCGCCGCGAGTCGATGGGGGTTGATCGCTTGCACTTCGACCGTGCGGTGCAGGCGGTGAAGCACTGGCACGGGCTTTCGTGAGACGAGGCTGACAGTACGCCGATAACCCACAAATGCACAAGGCGGTGAGTTTTCACTCACCGCCTTGAAACTGTTCGCGTGCGCGGAGGGGGACTTGAACCCCCACGCCCTAATACGGGCACTAGCACCTCAAGCTAGCGCGTCTGCCATTCCGCCACCCGCGCGAACCACCCGCCAGACCTTTCTGGCGAACAGGGAATAACTTAGCACGGAAACTTGCGAGCCACGAAATCTGCCCCGACTCGACACGCCGAATAGTCGCATTATTCGAAGTGCGAGCGTAGCCTTGCATCAGGGTTCGCGCCAGTGAAACCCTTGAATTTGCAGGGAAGTGAGTGACATGAACCAGCACGACACAAAAAAGCAGAAGAGCGCTTCACCACACGACCACGAGTCCGATCCGGCGCGTACGCCAGGCGACGGCTGGGTCGACGAAGGTGGTGCTTCGCACCTCGGCCCAGCAACGCATCTCGATGCTGCGCTCGTAGAGCACGAGCATCAGACTCAGGCGCACACCCAAGACTCGGAATCAGCGGAGTGAGAATGTCGCCGGGTCTCGCTACTGTGGAGGCATGACCGAACCTGCATCTGAGATCATGCTCCTCTCCGAGACTGCGAGCATTGCTCGCGACCTGATCCGCTTTGACACCTCGAACAGGGGTGAGGGTGATGCGAATCCAGAGGCCGACGCCGCTGCCTACATTTCGCACTACCTTGAGCAGCTTGGGCTTGAACCTATTACCATCGAGTCCGCACCTGGACGAGCGAGCGTGATTGCTCGGGTCGCCGGCGCAGACGCCTCGTTACCTGCACTTGTGCTGCACGGTCATCTCGATGTGGTGCCCGCAGACCCAGAGAACTGGAGTGTCGACCCGTTTGGCGGGGTCGTGAAAGATGGCATGCTCTGGGGCAGGGGCGCGGTCGACATGAAAGACATGTGTGCGATGATGCTTACCGCAGTTGCCGAACTGCTTCGAGCGGGTGAGCGGCCTCGGCGAGAGTTGATTCTCGCATTCTTCGCAGATGAAGAGAACGGCGGGGTGTTCGGCGCACACCACTTGGTGGCAAATTATCCAGAACTTTTCGAGGGTGCAGAGACAGCGATCAGCGAAGTGGGCGGGTACTCAATTGAGCTGAACGGATCACGCGCTTACCTGATTCAAACGGGCGAAAAGGCGCTTGATTGGATCAAGCTTCGCGCCCGAGGCACCGCCGCGCACGGTTCGAGAGTGTGGCATGACAACGCGGTGACCAGGCTGGCTGAGGCCATAGCTGCGCTCGGGCGGCACAAGTGGCCGCTCGCGCTCTGCGACACGACGAGAGAGCTCATCGCCGAGATCGCGAAGATCTACGGAGAAGATCCAGAGGCGGTAGACGCAGAGCAGCTCGTTCTGCGCACAGGAAAAGCTGGTGGTTTCATACAGGCAAGTCTGCGAAACACGAGCAACCCGACGGTGTTGCGCGCGGGGTACAAGCACAACGTTATTCCTGATACGGCCGAGGCACTCGTTGATGTGCGCTCGCTTCCCGCAGATCAGCCGGGCATTCTTGCCGAGATTCAGCGCATCGTAGGCGAAGACATAGAAATCGAAACCGTACACAGCGACGTAGGGCTTGAAGTGCCATTCGCAGGCGATGCCGTCGAAGCAATGATCGAAAGCTTGAGACTGCACGACCCAGAAGCACAGGTGCTGCCATACTTGCTCTCGGGTGGCACTGACAATAAGGCGCTCAGCAGGCTGGGCATCACCGGGTATGGTTTTGTACCTCTACGCCTTCCGGCCAACCTCGATTTCCCTGGAATGTTTCATGGCGTCGACGAGCGAGTACCGCTTGAAGCACTCGATTTCGGTCACCGAGTGCTCACCGATTTGCTACGTCGCTACTGAAACGAAGCAAATCGCACGTTAGTCTTGTTCGGGGTTCTGGCGCACCAGGGTGCCCGAACCAGCACGAGTTGATCGTCGTATGGCGAACAGCAGACGGAGGAACCACAGCCCATGGGCATCTTTGAGGCCATTCTGCTCGGCATCATTCAGGGACTCACAGAGTTTCTACCGATCTCGTCGAGCGCGCACCTGCGCATCGCTAGTGAATTGATGGGCATCGGCGATGCCGGTGCAGCTTTCACTGCAATTACACAGCTCGGCACTGAGACCGCGGTAATCGTCTTCTTCTGGCGCGACATCACCCGAATCATTAGCCGTTGGTTCAAGTCACTGTTTGGTGACGTATCTCGCCGCGACCCTGACGCGCTGCTCGGCTGGTGGATCATTCTGGGCAGCGTACCCATCGTTATTGGGGGGTTGCTCTTCGAAGATGCCATTGACCATACACTTCGTTCGCTGTGGTTCGTGGCGATCGCACTCATCGTCTTCGGCCTGCTGCTTGGTTGGGCTGATCGAGTAGGCAAGCAGAATTTCGAACTGAAGCAAATGACCTGGAAGCACGCTATTGTCTACGGCGTCGCGCAGGCGCTCGCTCTGATTCCGGGCGTCTCTCGTTCTGGTGGCACCATCACCGCCGGTCGACTCATGGGTTATACCCGAGAACAGGCTGCACGGTACTCTTTCTTGCTCGCAATTCCTGCTGTATTTGGGTCTGGCGGCTACAAGCTTGTGAAGTCATTTGGCGACCCGTCAAGCACGCCTATGGTCGAGACGCTTGTCGCGACCGTGGTTGCGTTCGCTATCGCCCTCGTCGTCATTGGCGTATTCATGAAGTACATCTCGAAGGGCAGCTTCATGCCGTTTGTCATCTACAGGGTCGCACTCGGTGCCCTCATTCTGGTGCTACTGGCAACCGGCGTGCTCGAGGCAAACAGCGCACAGGCCGCAGCCGCCATCGGGGGTGCCCAGTGAGAACCTGGACTGCGCCAACGCTTCCCTCGCTGCCTGGCTCGGGGCATCCCCCGAGACTGTTCAACACCGCCTCTGGTCGTCTTGAGCACCCCCCACTCTCGAACGAGCAAGCGACACTCTACGTCTGCGGCATCACACCGTACGACGCAACGCACCTTGGCCACGCGGCAACCTATCTCGCATTCGACATCATGCAACGCGCCTGGATCGATGCGGGCGTCGAGGTCGTATACGCCCAAAACATTACCGATGTCGATGACCCACTGCTTGAACGCGCGAAGGCAACCGGTGTTGATTGGAAACATCTCGCCGATGACCAGATCTCACTCTTTCGCAGTGACATGTTTCGCCTCGGTATGCTCCCCCCACAGCACTACGTCTCAGTGACAGAGCGCATCGCAGAGATCGCTAGCGCCGTCGCCAAGCTCCGTGAACTCGGCCTCGCCTATGAGGTGCCCACAGCCGACTCGGCAGAGAACGACCTCTACTTCGATGTGCGTCAGGCCCAGGTTGCAAGCGAGTGGCGTCTTGGTGATGTCGCTCCGTACGATGCAGGACTCATGAGGCAGCTAAGCGCTGAACGCGGGGGAGACCCGCAGCGCGAGGGCAAACGAGACCCGCTCGACCCGCTACTTTGGCGGGCTGCGCGCGAAGATGAGCCGAGCTGGCCCACACCAGTAGGGGTCGGCCGTCCCGGATGGCACATTGAGTGTTCGGTAATCGCGGCCGGCGCATTGGGCAACGCGTTCACCGTGCAGGGCGGTGGCGCAGACCTGGTGTTTCCCCATCACGAGTTCACCGCAGCGCACGCAACCGCACTTTCGGGCACACCTCTCGCTCACGCATACTGCCACGTTGGGCTCATTTCGTACCAGGGCCACAAAATGTCGAAGTCGCGCGGCAACTTGGTGCTGATCTCCCGCCTCCTTGAGGCCGGTGCTGATCCATCGGCTATTCGCCTCGGCATCCTCGCCCACCATTACCGTTCAGAATGGGAGTGGTTTGACGAAGATCTGCATACTGCACATCGCCGTCTACAGGCCTGGCGAGACGGCATAGCCCGCACCTCAGCTGACCCGCTCGACGCTCATGAAGTGCTCACGCAGCTTCGCAATGCGCTCTCGAACGACCTCGACACACCTGTGATGCTCGCAACACTCGATGCAGCCCTCGACCGCGGGGTCGATCAGCCCCAACTCATTGCTGATGCAGCTCAGTCGTTGCTGGGGGTCACGCTATTCGAGTAATAGCTGTCTGCCGACCAGACAACCTACCAGCTAGGTTATTTGTCTGTCGGTCCGGCCTCAGGGTCGATGTTGAGGTATTTCTCAAACTCGTGGGCAATGGCCTCACCCGTGGTCTCAGGCGCAGAAGCCGCATCTCGGGCCGCCTCAAGAGTACGAATATAGCTCGACATATCTTCATCGGCTGCGGCAATCCGGTCGATATTCGCCTCCCACTCCGTCGCTTCCTCGAGCAGAGTACCTCGCGGGATCACCACGTCAAGCAGCTCTTCGAGCTTGTCGAGAATCGCGAGTGTCGCCTTGGGCGACGGCGCGCTGTGCACGTAGTGCGGCACCTGGGCCCACAACGAGAGTGTAGGCACGTCGGCTTCAGCGAGGGCCAGCTCGAGCACAGTCGTGATGCCGACCGGCCCCTCATAATCACTGCGTGTAGCACCCGTGCGAGCCCGCAGCTCGGCATTCTCGCTGCTCAGCATGGTGACGATAGGCCGTGAGTGGGGCGAATCAGAGAACAAAGACCCAATAATAATGACAGTGTCGATATGCCAGATGTCTACGAGGTCAACAATTTCATCCGCAAATGCGCTCCAATCCCTTGCGGGCTCAACCCCTGCTAACAGAAAAATCTCGGTGACGGGAGTGCCGTCGATGCGGCGAATGGTGTCTGCGTGCGGTTCATCAGGTACTCCTGGTCGGTGCACAGTGCCGTAAAGACGTGTCTCTGGCCATTCGAGCACACGCTTTCCCTGCGCATCGAAGCTGACCTTTGGTCGGTGAACTTGAAAATCGACAAAACCATCAGCCCCGATTGCGTGCAGCATCTCAGCGTCGGTGAGACCACCAAGGTGTTGCAGCACCGTCGAAGTCGCAGCCCCCGCGTCGCTCCACCCTTCGAACGCGGCGATCATGACGCGTTCTGATGAGGGGGAGTCTTCGACGTGGTGCATTCACCCAGAATAGCCGTGACCCGGCAAGACGCGTGAACTCATGCGCCGCTAGGCAGACTAGACTTTTCTCGATGACTTCTGACACTCTTGCCGCAGTTCTTTGGGACATGGACGGCACGCTCATCGATTCTGAACCACTCTGGGTAGAGGTCGAATTGCAGATGCTTCGCCGTTACGGCCTCGAAATGAGTGCAGACACGCACACACGCATGATCGGTTCTGGCTTATGGGAGGCGGCCGAACACTTTCGTGAGCTCGGGGTGCCGCTCAGTGCAGATGAAATTGTCGCTGAGTGGGTCGAGAGTGTTGAGCGTGGGATCGCCCAAACCGAGCTAGAGTGGCGCCCGGGGGCACGCGAGCTGCTCGCTTCGCTGCACGCTGCTGGCGTGCCGTGTGCGCTCGTCACGATGTCTACTCGGTCACTCGCAGACGCAGTGGTTGCGATGCTGCCACCGGGCACGTTTCAAACGGTGATCGCTGGCGACGAAGTTGCACACGAGAAGCCTCACCCTGACCCCTACCTTCGCGGGGCAAGGGCTCTTCGCGTACCGATCGAGTCTTGCCTTGCCTTTGAAGATTCCCCGACCGGCCTCACTGCAGCGCACGCGGCGGGTGCGGTTGCCATCGGAGTGCCAAATATGGTGGCACTTGATGAGGCTCCTTCGCACGCGATCCTGTCAACTCTTGCTGATCTTGACGCAGCAGCTGTTGCATCACTCTTTGCGCACCTTCGAGAGCACACCAGATTTTCACACACCAACGTTGCCGAGGAGGCCGCACTTTGACTGCAATCGAGCAGCCGTCGTTATCTGATCACACTCCCCAGTTGAGCGGCCCTTTTCACTACGGTGATCGTGTTCAGCTCACAGGCCCGAAGGGTCGCTTGAACACAATCACTCTCATTCCTGGCGGCGAGTTTCACAGCCACCGCGGAATGATCAAGCACAATGATCTCATTGGTGTACCCGACGGTTCGGTGATTGAGAACAGCAGCGGCGAACAGTACCTCGTGCTTCGCCCTTTGTTGAGCGACTTTGTTATGTCAATGCCTCGTGGTGCTGCCATTGTCTACCCAAAAGACGCCGCGCAGATTCTCTCTCTCGCTGATATCTTTCCCGGTGCACGAGTAGTCGAAGCAGGTGTTGGTTCTGGTGCGCTTTCGCTGCATCTGCTGCGTGCGGTGGGCGTGACCGGTGAGCTGTTCTCGTTCGAGCGCCGTGAAGAATTTGCTGAGATTGCCACCGCCAACGCTGCAGCGTTCTCAGGTGAAATGCCCGGTAACTGGAAAGTCACCGTGGGCGACCTGCAAGACGCGCTACCCAGCCGCTGCGAGGCGGGGTCGGTGGACCGCGTTGTTCTTGACATGCTTGCTCCGTGGGAGTGTGTCACTGTTGTCGCCGAAGCACTCAAACCTGGCGGGGTAGTGATTTGCTACGTTGCAACAGTCACCCAGCTTTCTCGCGTTGCCGAAGAGCTGCGACGCTCCGGCTTGTTCACACACCCTCAGGCTAACGAAACGATGGTTCGTGGCTGGCACGTCGAAGGTCTTGCAGTACGACCCGACCATCGCATGGTGGCACACACCGGCTTTCTTATTACTGCACGCAGGCTAGCGCCAGGGGCAAAACTTCCGCAGCTCAAACGGCGCGCATCAAAAGGTGAATACACCGAGGCTGATGTCGCTGCATGGACTCCCGACCTGGTTTCAGGCAATGAAAGCCACACACGCTCCGAGTGGAGCGAAGAGTCGATCGGCCAGTGGTCGAAGAGTGACAAGGTGCTGCGTAAAAAAGTGCGAGCTGCTCAACAGTTCGCACGAGAGCGCGGGGCAGGCGACGAGAAGTAACTCATCACATGCCGAGAGGTGCTCTTCAGCTGAGCTCGGCTAAGCTATTCAAGTTGTCGCATTCTTCGAGAGGGTGTCATGCGTCGTCGTTTACTTCCATTTATTGCGGTTTCAGCGGTTGCCGCATCTGCGTTGACTGGCTGCACCGCGGCTTCTCCGGCCGACAGCTGCAACCCAGAGCTGAATGCCGGTGCGCTCAGCCAGAGCGTGCGCCTCAGTGGCGACTCACCCGATTCATTGAGCGTCACTTTCTCTGCGGTGACAAGTCCGGCGAATGCACAGCGAAGCGTTGTGCAGCAGACAGATGCCGAAGCCAATGCCTCAGACCCAATTGTCGATTCAGGAATGATCGTCGAGGCGAACTTTGCATTTGTAGACGTCGCCTCTGGTGAGGTGTTGCAGGTCTCTGACACCTATGGCACCAATCAAGGTGGGCTCAGCATCGCTGCCCCCGAAGCTGGCCCGATCTTCAACGCGCTGCATTGTGCGACTGTCGGTGAAACCACCGCTACTGTGCTCTCCGAAGAAGACAGCATGGCGATGGGAGCATCAGGTCAACTGTTGTTGATCACAGAAATTCTTGACGCCACTCCCACCCGTGCAGTTGGTACGTCTCGTGCGCTGCCGACCGGGTTTCCCGCGGTGACCGTCGATGAGACCGGCCGCCCCGGCATCGTGCTACCCCCACAGCAGGCCCCGAGCAGCACGAAGAGCGCGTTACGTATTGAGGGCACCGGCGAACTTGTGACCGCCGAGCAGAACGTTGTAGGCCAAGTGCTCACTGTGAGTTGGGATGGGCAGCAACTCAAGAACAGCTGGGAGAGCCTGCCAGAGGGGTTCGGAAACGAAGAAACAAGCGCACAATCAGGCGCCACCTTCCGAACCGCACTTACCGGCTACCCAGTCGGCTCGCAGGTAGTGGTAATCGAGCCTGGTGAAGGCGAGCC
>JAPXTT010000022.1:0-10634 GCA_033812395.1 Leucobacter sp.
AGCCGAAGCTCTCTCGAGGGGTCGACTTATTTACGGGCGCCGTCATGCCGGTACTCTACCCGAGTCTCACACGTGGCAGAGGGGTGCATCACGCGAGAACCATCGGGCGTAAGGTAGAACGCATGAGCGAAACGATGCGCACCGCGATCTGGGCAGCAGCTGGCGGAGTACTTGGCGGTGTCGGCGGCGGCATCGTTGGGGCGATAGCACAGTTGCCCGGCGCAGGACCAATAGGGATCGGGCTTGTGCTGGGTGCGCTCGTCGGCTTTCTTGCTGGGCTACGCCACAGCTGAGGCTTACCTGCAATCGGGTCCCCTCGCAAACACCGCTCGCCAGCAATGTCGAGTACGCTTCCAGGGTGACCCGGATTCTCTTTTTCGAACCCCGCATTCCCGGCAACACGGGCAACACGATCAGGCTTGCAGCCGGTACCGGCGCAGAACTGCACATCGTCAACCCACTCTTCGATTTCGAAGATGCGAAACTCAGGCGAGCGGGGCTCGACTATGCCGATCTCGCAGTAGTGCATGTGCATGAATCGCTCGAGGCGGCTTTCGAAGCTTTGCTGCCCGCGCGAGTGTTCGCCTTCACCGCGAAAGCCACACACAACTATGCAGACATTGCTTACGAACCGAGCGACGTGTTGCTCTTCGGGCCCGAACCCACGGGGCTTCCCGACGAGGTGCAGTTTGATGCCCGAATCACAGAGCGCCTACGCATTCCAATGCTGCCCGGGCGTCGGTCGATGAACCTTGCGAACTGCGCGGCAATCGCCAGCTACGAAGCATGGCGGCAGCAGGGGTTTGCAGGCGCGGGCTAATTGCCCAGCGCACTGCGGTCAGAATATCTGCAGCAATCTGGCAACCGCCCCGTAACCTCGGCGCGCTAAGGTGTCACCATGTTTGCCCCAGATGCGCTTGAGACGAACGACAGCTCTGCCCTCGCACTTATTCGGGCCTACGCCGCAACGCTCGGCCCGAGCGAGAGCGCGGTCGCCAAGGTTGTTCTCGAGCGCTCAGCCGAGATTCCGCAGTGGTCTACGCAAGAGCTCGCAGCTGCCGCGGGCACTTCGGCCGCGACCGTTGTGCGTGCCTGCCGAAGCCTCGGCTTTCGAGGGTTTCAGCACCTGCGGCTTGAGCTAGCCCGCGAACGAACCCCAACTGGCGGGGCTCGCGACGATCAGGTGGCCCTCGTTTTCGACAGCGCGCGCGAAGCGCTGTTGCTCGGCCGTGACTCGGTGAATCGGGAGGCACTCGACGAGGCGGTCACGCTGCTCGTCGGAGCTCGACGGGTGATGTTCGCCGCCAATGGGTTCTCGGCCCCCCCGATGCAAGATGCCGCGATGCGCTTCGCCACGATCGGTCGGCCTATTGAGGCCCCGAGCGATATTTTGGCCCAGCAGTTCACCGCACGCACACTCAGCGCGAGCGACATCTGCCTGGTGCTCACGCACTCGGGCGCCAATGTGCACACCCTGGCCGTATGCCGCGCTGCAAAGCAGCGGGGAGCTAAAGTAATCGCCGTCTGCAGCTATACACGCGCCCCTATTCCCGAGCTCGCCGACATCGTGATCTCAACGGGTGCAGTAGGGCCGCAGCACTCGGTAGATCCGTTCTTCGTGCGACTGAGCCACTCTGTGCTCATGCACACGCTGCTCACCGTGTTCGCCACGCGCCTTGGGGCCGACGCTTCAGAGCCGCTCGGCATGCGCGAGGTGGTTGCGGGCGCGCTCGCCGACTCTGCTGACTGAGGCTGGGCGCCCAGCCGAGCCACGGCGGCTTCACTGCGGTTTCCCGGTGGGTTCGCCACTGGTTCGCCATTCGTTCACCTTCACGTCACCCCGGCCGCCCATAGTGCTTATGTAACGCGTTTCAGTCTTGATGAAATACATCGAAATGACTGAGCGCCTCATCGCACCAGGAGCAGATACGTGATCGAAATGACGGTCGAGGGCAGCTATAACGCTAGAGTCATCGGCGCGCCCGGGCGCCCCTGGCTGGTGCGCTCGGCCGCACTCGACGATCTCACCGAGCAGGGCGAAGCAACGCTGCGCGCGCACGGGGTCGATCTGATCATAGATCTGCGGGAGCCGACGGAGCACCGGCCCTCAAGCCACAACATCGAGATTCACTCGGTTCCGCTCTATCGAGAACAACCACCGGCAACCGGCACACTCGAAGGCATTTACCTTCGCCTACTCGCCGAGCGAGGCCAAGAACTCTCATCTGCCGTCTCAGCCATCGCGAACCACCCCGGCCTCGCCGTCGTGCACTGCACCGCAGGCAAAGACCGCACCGGGCTAGTCATCGCGCTCGCACGCCTAGCCGCCGGCGACGCCCGCAACGAGGTAGTGAGCGACTACTCACACTCTGGCGCCACAGTACGACCGGCCCGCATTGGCATCGCCACAGCGCAATTGCAGGCGCTTTCATTGAGTGAAGATGATCACGCAGCCGCAGAGCGGCTGCACCTCGACAGCCCAGCAGAAGCGATCGAGGTGGCGATCGACTACATCGAACAACAGGGCGGCGCACCAGCGTATCTGCTGCGACACGGAGTCGCACCAGAACACATCGAGACACTGCGCCACCGAGAGTGGGCAGCTCTACGGGTCTATCGACCCCATTGCTCGCCTCGAACAACTCGGCGAGTACGTCGCAGAGCAAGGCATCAACCCCGAAGTGGTCGTCATCACGGGCGACCTCATTCAACGCGGCAATGCCGGCGCCTACCCCGCAGTCGAGCAAGCCTGCAGGCGCCTCGAGCGCGCGCTCAACGCGCCTGTCATCACCGTGCTCGGCAACCACGACGACCCCCACGCTGCGAAGCAACTCACCGGGCACACCACTCGCCACTTTGGCACACACACCGTGGGCGACTACCGCATCGTACGCCTCGACTCCCACACACGTGAACTGGGGCCAGAGCAACTCGAATGGCTATGCCGAACCCTCGCGCGGCCATACGGCCTGGGCACGATCCTCGCCATTCATCACGCGCCCATTGGTTCGCCGATGCCGGTGCTATCAAAGCAGGGGCTCGCCGATGCCGCCGAACTCATGCGAGCGGTTGACGGAAGCGACGTGCGCGCAATTCTGGCGGGCCACTTTCACCACTCGCTCAACGCATCGCTCGAAGGTATACCCACTTTCGTTGCCCCCGCACTCGCCTACCACCAGGTGATGCACGCTGGCCCCGACCAAGTCGCGGGCCACGACGCCTTTTGGTGTTCGCTCGTGCAACTCAGCGAATCGAACGTGGTCAGCACGCCCATTGAGCTGCGGCCAGGTGCACCAGTTTTCACTCAGCAGGTCACAGGGTCGTGACTGTCGCGGCACTCGCCGCACCCGCCCCAACCACCAACCAATAACCACCTAACAACACGGAGAAAACACACATGTCTCTCAAACGTTCACTCGGCACCGTCGCGGCCCTCGCGATCAGCGCCCTCGCGCTTTCGGCCTGCTCATCATCAGCGCCAGCCGAAAGCGAGACCGCCGCAGGCAGCGCACAGGCCGACCCCGCGAGCATCACTCTCTACACCTCTGAACCACAAGAGAAGATCGACGCGCTCATCGCAGCCTTCAACGAAGAGCACCCCGAAATCTCGGTCGAGGTCTTTCGCGCGGGCACTGGCGATCTGACCGCCCGCATCGCCGCCGAAGAAAAAGCAGGCGACATCGGAGCTGACCTGTTGCTCGCGGCCGACGCCCCCACCTTCGAAGGCTACGCAGAGCGTGACCTGCTGCTCGAGTACGAATCGCCCGAAAACGCACGCATCATGCAAGATCTCATCGACCCAGAGCACTTCTACGTCGGCACCCGTCTGCTGCCCACCGTCGTGGCCGTCAATACGAACGAGATCAAAGACCCGCCCACGAGCTGGAAAGATCTGACCGACCCCGCCTACGCCGGCAAGATTGCAATGCCCAACCCCGACGTGTCGGGTGCCGCAGCATTCAACGCGGCCGTCTGGCTGAATGAGCCCGCGCTGGGTCTCGACTGGCTCGAAGGGCTGGCCGCAAACCAGCCACTCATCGTCGAGAGCAACGGCCCCGTCTCGCAGGCCGTGGCCGAGGGCTCAAGCCCAGTCGGCATCGTGGTCGACTCTCTTGTGCGCGATCTCGCGGCAGCAGGCTCTCCCATCACCGCCGTCTACCCCGAAGAGGGCGTGCCCTTCGTCTCGCAGCCCGTCGGCATCTTCGCGAACACCGAAGAACCCGAGGCATCGAAGCTGCTGGTTGACTTCTTGATCGGCAAGAAGGGCCAAGAAGTTGCGGTTTCGCAGTCGTACCTGCCGATTCGCGAAGACGTTGCGAGCCCCAAGGGTGCTCCGAAGATCGCCGACATCGAGTTTCTCACCCCCGACCTGCAGAAGATCAAAGATTCTCAGGCGCAGGCTGTCGAGACCTTCAATGCCCTCTTCCAGTAGCCAGCTCGCGCCCGCTGGTCGACCCTTCACCGGGTCGGCCCGCGGGCGCTCCGCGCTGCGCACACGCGGTGGTCACGGCGGCATCGGCGCGGTACGCGTCGGTCTGTGGTCGGCGGTGGCGGCGATTATCGTCGTACCGATCCTCGCTATCGTATGGCTTGCAGCTACCGGTGGCGGCTGGAGCGAACTGAATGACCCGGCTGTTGCTGAAGCAGCAATCAACTCACTCGTCTCAGCGTCACTCTCTGGCGCCCTCGCGGTGCTGCTCGGCACCCTATTGGCTATTCTGATCGAACGCACCGATCTGCCGGGCCGCCGAATACTGCGTCTGTTCGCACTCAGCCCCATGCTGATGCCACCCTTTGTGGGCGCGATTGCGTGGCTCAGCCTGCTCGGCCCCTCGTCACTCGTCAACCGCTGGTGGAGCGACCACTTCGGCGCGCCGCTCTGGAACCTCTACGGCGGCGACGGTGTCGTCTTCTTGCTCACCGTGCACGGGTTTCCGATTGCGATGATGATCGTAGGTCAGGCACTGCGCCGAGTGCCCTCTGACCTTGAGCAAGCGGCGAGAATTGCCGGCTCATCGGCTTCTCGCGCCCTCTGGGAGGTCACTGTGCCCCTGCTGCGGCCCGCGATGCTCTCTTCGTTCACCCTTATTGCGGTGTCGAACCTCGCCGACTTTGGCATACCCGCCATCATCGGCCTGCCCGAGCGTTACACTACCCTGTCTACCCTGGTCTACCGATACCTGCAATCGGGCACCGTCGACGACCCGCTAGCGGTAGTCGCCGCAATCGGCTTCGTGCTGCTCGTGGTCGCACTCATTGGCGTGGTCGTAGATTTGTTGCGAGCTCGCACCCGGGTCGAACTCGATGCGCAAGCCGCGGCGCCAGCTCGACTGCCCCTTGGCCGCGCGAGGATCCCGCTGGCCATCATCACCGCCACCCTCGTGCTCGCGCTCACCCTGCTGCCGCTCATCACGCTGACAGCCCAGTCACTACTGCCGGCGCCAGGCGTGCCGCTCAGCCTCGAAACAATCACCCTCGCGAGCTTCGAGCGTGCGCTCACAGCCTCTGGCACCCTCACCGGAGTCGCGAATTCGGTGATGCTGGCAACACTGGCCGCAATCATCTGTGGTGTGCTCGGCCTCGCCGTCGGCACGCTCGTCACCCGCACTCGCTCGCGCGACAACGCAGGTCTGCTCGGGCTCGCACTGCTGCCGCAGGCTATACCCGGCCTCGTCATCGCCGTAGCCTGGCTGGTCATCGCACCGAGAATCGGCCTCTACAACACGCCCTGGATTATTCTCTGCGCCTACCTCACCTCGTTTCTCGCGCTCGTGGTGCAGTCGGTCAGCGCCCCCCTCGCGTCGACACCAAGCACCGCCGAAGAGGCAGCCCGCGTCTCGGGAGCATCGCAGTTGCGTGCCCTCTGGGATATCTCGTGCCGCATGGCGGTGCCCGCCGCAATCTCTGGCGCAGTGCTGGTCGCGCTGACCGCAGTACGAGAGCTCACGCTCTCAGTGCTGCTGCTCTCGCCAGGCTCGCAGACGCTCGGCGTGGTCATCTTCAATTTGCAGCAGGCCGGCGCCTACAACGCCTCGTCTGCGCTCTCACTCATCGTCGCACTCGTGGGTCTGGCAGGTCTCGGGCTCACCGCGCGCACCTCGAAGCAGTAAAGGAACCACATGTCTTCGGTCACCCTCGAAAACCTCAGCCTCGCCTACCCCGGCGGCCAGCTCGGACTCGCAGATATCGGGTTGCAAATTGGTGATGGAGAGTTTGTCGCGCTCGTCGGCCCCTCTGGCTCTGGCAAAACCACGCTATTGCGCACGGTCGCCGGGTTTGTGCAGCCGACCGCCGGCAGCGTGCGCATCGGCGAGACCGTCGTGGCTACCCCCACTCACACCCTAGAACCGGAGTTGCGCGGCCTCGGGATGGTGTTTCAGCAACACGCAGTGTGGCCGCACTGGAACGTGAGTCGCAACGTCGAGTACCCGCTGAAGCGCGCAGGCGTACCGCGCGCCGAGCGCGCTCGCCGCGTGGCAGAGACCCTCGAACTCGTTGGGCTCGCGGGCTACGAACGACGCAGCCCCGCCACGCTCTCTGGCGGGCAGCGACAACGTGTCGCCATCGCACGCGCCATCATCGGCAGACCACAAGTGCTGCTGCTCGATGAGGCGCTCTCGGCGCTTGATGAGCCATTGCGCGACCGGCTGCGTCTCGAGTTGCGACTACTCACGCGCGAGCTCGGCCTCACCGTGCTGCACGTCACGCACGACCGCAGCGAGGCGATCGCCCTTGCCGATCGCGTCGTCGTGCTCGACGGGGGTCGCATTCAGCAGCAGGGGCCGCCCGCTGAGCTGCTCGCCCGCCCGGCGACCGCTTTCGTTGCCAGTTTCATCAGCGACGCGGCCCTCGTGCCCGGCAGGCTCGATGCACAAGGCTTCAGCGCTACAGAGCACCCGCTCGGCGTCGCAGCCGATCGTATCGAGCGCATTGGCTCGCCCGACAGCAATGGGCAGGTGCAGCTTGCCGTGCTGCCCGAGCATGTGAACCTAATTGAAGACCCCAATGGCGAGGCCGTCGTCACCTCTTCGCTGTTCGGCCGTGACGCAAACGACCTGATGATTGACTGGCACGGGCTGCGACTGCGCAGCCGCGTGCCCGGAGCACGGTGCACTGCGGGGGCAAAGGTGCGTGTCGAGGTCACCCACGCCTTCGCCTACCAGGTCGATGCCACTGATGCCCTGGGTGCGTCTCTGTCGGCATCTTCGGCCTATGCCGCTACCGTGGAAGCATGACCAGCCCCGCCACTCAGACCATCGCAATCGTGCGCCACGGCGAGACTGACTGGAACCAGGCCAGGCGCATACAAGGGCGCACCGAAGTAGCGCTGAACGCTACGGGCCGGCTGCAGGCTGCAGCCACCGGCCGACTGCTCGCCTCACAAGAGGTGCGTGAGCAATGGGGCGACTGGTCTGCACTGCTCAGCTCGCCCCTCGCACGGGCGGTCGAGACAGCCAGCATCGTCGGCAGCGGTATCGGCCTCGCCGAAGAACCTCGGGTCGACGATGCGCTGTTAGAGCGAGATTTCGGCCCTGCAGAGGGCGTGCCGGTACACGAGGCGCAAGAGCGCTGGCCAGGTCTCGTTATTCCGGGTGCCGAAAGCACCGAAGCGCTGGCCGAACGCTCAGCCGCAGCATTCGATCGCCTGCTCGCAGAAGGCCCGGCCGCAATTGTGGTCGCCCACGGCATGATGATTCGCGAGGGCCTGTCGCGCCTCACGGGCATCGAGGTGCCACGTGTGCTGAACGGTGAGGTGTGGGTGCTACAGCGCAGAGCCAGTTCGACACTTGCCCCCGGTGCGCTGCGATTGCAACGCCTCGGCATCTCACACCCCGCGGTGTGAGTCGGCACGCTTGGCAACGCCCCCAACCGAAACATCAGAAAACCCCCGCGATCCCAGTGTTTTCAAGGGATCTGCGGGGGTTTTCTCTGGCGGTGACGGCGGGATTTGAACCCGCGGTAGGGGGTTACCCTACACAACATTTCGAGTGTTGCACCTTCGGCCGCTCGGACACGTCACCGCCGACAAGCTTACGAGAAACAGTGCCCGAACGCGAATCGAACCACCCCAAGTCAGTGCCCCGGCGTGTCATTCAGTCTCGAAGACCCCCGCGACGCTCGCGCTCACGGTGATCTCGGCAATCGACACCTCGGCGCCCTCAGCTGAGTATGCAGCAGCGGCAAGCATTCGAGGCCCACCAAAACCGGGGGCTTGAACACCATCAGAGATGCTCACCACCCGCACAATCTTTTCGCCGAGCGCATCAGCGTAGTCTTCTGCAACCTCGCGCGCGGCGCCCACTGCCGCTTTGCGCGCCTCTCGCTCTCGCTCCCTTCGAGTCACGTCGGTGAGCGACCAGCTCACCTCAGTCTCAGCCCCAGCGTTCGAGAGCTCTTCAACAAACTGCCCCACAAGTGAGAGGTTCGCCAGTTTGACCCGTACCCGACTGGTCGTGACATGTTCGACGCCTGCGTTCGAACCGTCGTTGCCGTGAATGGTGTGAATCCAGGTGCTCGGCGCATCGGCCGCGTGCCAGGTCGCGTCACCGCTGTCTCGCAGTTGCTGCGCTCTGGCCGCGATCAAATTGTGCAGATTGGTGGCGTCGGCGATGCTCAGAGCACGGTCAGCAGCAGTCACCGAGACGCGGGCCGTAATGGTCGCCCGTTCGGCGCGGGTAAATGTTTCATGGGTTCCGGTGGCGTGAATCTGAGGCATGGACAAACGCTACACCCAGAGTCGAACAGTTAGCCCAATAGTTCAGGTAAATATTCAGTGACAAAGTCAAACAGCTGGCGACTCTTCGAGACGACGACACCATCCCACTCATCCTGGGTGGTTGAACTATCGGCAAAGTCCGAAGGCACCTTGAACACCTGTATTGGCACCCCGAGCCGCTCGCACACGGCTGCGTATGCATAACTCTCCATGTCGACGAGTGTCGCGCCGAGCGCAGAGATCGAGGCCCGCTGGGCATCGTCTTGCACGAACACATCACCGGTTGCGATGGTTGCGGTATTTGAGGCGAGGGTTGGGCCTGCGGGCACAATCACTGGCGAAGGCAGCGAGTAGTCGTGCTGCACCAGATTGGTAATTTGATACACCGTGTCGAGGCGGGCCTCGTCGCTGATCGCACCGGCGGTGCCGAGCACGATCACGCGTGAGATCGACCCTGGCTCAGCCGCGAGCAGCGCCTCGGCGAGCGAGAGAGTCGCGTTGATCTTGCCGACCCCGGTCACCAAGTGCGGCATGCCAGCCTCAGCGAAGCACTCGGCCTCATCGGCGTGTGCGAAGACAATCAGTGGCGTTGCGGTCATCTCAAAGCTCCTTGGGTCAACAAAATGTCAGCTCACGCCGCCATCACAACAGCTCATCCTAGCAATCTCACAGAATCTGTTGTAGAGTGTAAGGCTGAGCGTTCATTACAGGACGCGACGCCCACCGAAGAGCGTCGCCCTCTTACTCCGATTGAACAGCTCTGTGACAACAGTCACCAGGCTCTTCCAGAGTTTCACTGGACTGAGCCGGATCGCTACCCGGCATTTACTTGCCCGCCATGTTCGCGATCCAGAATCGACCCGTACCGATAGTGCACAGGGTCGTGATCACCGGCGCCCAGAGCGCCCCGAAAGGACATCATGACGAACAACATCACCAAGATTCACACCCCCTACCACGAGCTCGGCGACGGCTCGCCCCGCGTGCCCGAGTGGGCGCAGCACCGCAGCGTCTACCGCGCAGCTGGCCGCACCCTCTATCTCGTTGAGACAGATTCGCTGGCCACCGCTCACCGCGACCTCGACACCCTGTCGAGCCGAGGGTGGGATGTGCGCATTGAGCGCAAGGGCAGCAACCCGACCGCCAACATTTCGCTCAGCCGCAAGGCCGCGTAACGTTCACGGCTTTTGGGGCGAGGATCGCGTAGCGTAAGTACGAACAGTACTTGCAGTGCGAGCCGGCCGCTTTGGCGGCAAGACACTCGCCCCAACATCTCTCGAAGGGTTTGCACATGAGCGACGTCGAACTTGCCGCGGTTGAAAGCTTTCAGCTCGACCACACGAAGGTACGGGCGCCGTATGTGCGCAAGATCGCCGTGGAGCATGGCCCCAAGGGCGACGCAATCACGAACTACGACATTCGTCTCGTGCAGCCGAATGAGGGCGAGATTCCAACTGCCGGCCTGCACACAATCGAACACACGATCGCGGGCCTGCTGCGTACCCGGCTCGAGGGCGTCATCGACATCTCGCCGTTCGGCTGCCGCACAGGCTTTCACCTGATCGTGTGGGGCGAGCCTTCGCCCGCCGAGGTCGCCGCTGCGATCAAGGACTCGCTCGCCGTCATCGCTGAGCGCGTCACCTGGGCTGACGTACCCGGTGTCTCGGCGGTCGAGTGCGGAAACTACCGCGACCATTCGCTGCACTCGGCACGCGAGTGGTGCAAGCTCGTGCTCGAACAGGGCATCAGCGTCGACGCATTCGATCGCTCGGTGCTGGCGTAACAACCCCACCCACCACCGGGCATACTTATTTCTGGGTTGCTTTCGCGACCGCGGCGAGCACTGCAGCTGCCTGTTCTGCGTCGTCGACCGTCACGGCGAAGATGCGACCATCATTGCGCGTTGCAACGAGACCCT
>JAPXTT010000023.1:0-10391 GCA_033812395.1 Leucobacter sp.
GACGGCACCGCAAATCTGCTGCTCGACACCAAGAGCAACAATGCCCAGGGTGAGCTTGTAGTCGATGAGCAACAGGCGTACCTGGGTAAGGTCGAGGGGCTCGGTCAGCTTGACCCCGCGAGTGGTGCGCTGAACATCGATGAAGCGCCTGTGGTGCTCACTGCTGACGGGGCCACGGCCTTTGGCGGCTTTTATGCGAGTGGCGACGAGCTCGACCCGGTGTCGCTCTCACTGCAACTGGGGCCGTGTGAGGGAACGCCCGCGGCACCTGTTGCAACCGAAGAGGCCGGCGAAGAGGCGGTCTTGGCTACGCAAGAGCAGAAGAGCGAAGTGCCCTGGCTGCCCATCGCGATCGGTGGCGTCGCTGTGCTCGTGATTGCGATCACCGGCGGCATGCTCATCGCGGGGCGCAAGACGGGCCCTGCTGCTGGCGACGTTGTTGACGGTGCTGGCGATGCTGGCGATGGTGCTGCTGGTGCCGGCGGCGCTGGCGGCGAGGGTAACTCGCAACCATAGCAACCATAGACACGCTGTGACGCCGGTGCGGGGGTTGCCCTACCCTCGCACCGGCATCACAATGCCCGCACCCGACCCCGGATGCGAGATCACCTCGACGGGGGTGCGATAGACATCGCTCACGGTCTCTGCGGTGAGCACCTCGGCGGGTGTGCCGCACGCGAAGACGCGGCCCTCGCGCAACAGCGCGATGCGGTCTGCGTAGGCCGCTGCGAGGTTCAGGTCGTGCAGCACGACGAGCACCGCGTCACCCGCAGCCGCGCGCTCGCGCATCAGCCGCAGCAACGTCTCTTGGTGCCCAAGATCGAGCGCGGCGGTCGGCTCGTCGAGCATCAGCACCCCGGTGCGACCGGCGACGACCCGAGCGAAGCCCACGCGGGCGCGTTCGCCACCCGAGAGTGAGGGCACGCGGCGGTTGCCGAGATGCGCGATATCGGCCGCGGCGATCGCCGCGGCGATCGCTTCGTTGTCGTCGTCTTCGAGCGGGGTGCGGCGCCAGGGCGCCCGCCCCATCTCAACCACCTGATGCACCGTGAACGGAAACATGATCTGGTTGTCTTGCAGCAGCACGCTGCGACGACGAGCAAGCTCGGGCAGCGACCAGTCACCGATGGGTCGGTCTCGAAACTCAACGGCTCCGCTATCTGGGTCGACATCGCCAGAGAGCACACCCATGAGTGTCGACTTGCCCGCGCCGTTTGGACCGAGCAGGGCAAGTACCTCACCCGCGTGCAGATCGAGCGACACGTCATCGAGCAGCTTGCGCCCGCTCCGAGCAAGAGTCACCCCGCGCGCAGACGCGACGACCGTGCCTACTGTGGCGCGATCCACCGATACAAATTTCTGAGCCGCCATGGTTTACCCCCAGCCTCCGGCGCGCTTGCGAGTTCGACGCAACAGCCAGAAGAAGAACGGGCCGCCGACAAGCGACGTGAGCATGCCGATCGGCAGGTCGGCCATTGGCACGAGCGTGCGTGCGCCGAGGTCTGCGAGGGTGAGCAACAGCGCACCTCCGAGGGCGCTTGCCGTGATGAGCGGCAGGTGCGCAGGGCCCAGCACCATGCGCATGAGGTGCGGAATCACGAGGCCGACAAACGAGATGATGCCCGCGAACGCGACAGAGGCGCCCACGAGCAGGGCGACGAGCACGATCACACCGATGCGCAGCGCCTCAACGTTTACGCCGAGGTGGCGAGCGTTTCGCTCACCGAGTGCCAACAGGTCAAGCTTGCGCGCCACCAGGTAAGCGGCGATCATGCCAATCGCAAGAATCGGTGCGACGATCGCGATCTGGCTCCAGCGCGAGCCCGCGAGGCTGCCGAGCTGCCAGAACACGATCTGCTCGCGCGACTGCGTGTCGCCCATGAACGTGAGCAGCGCGATTGCGGCGCCAGCAATCGCGTTAATTGCGATGCCGGTGAGCACGAGCGTGACGACCTCGGTGCGGCCGTCGGCTCGGCTCATGAAATACACCAGCAGGGTGGCGATGAGGCCAGCGGTAAAGGCGAGCACGGCGGTGGTCCACTGCCCGAAGAGGGTCAGGCCGAACACAATAGAGAGGCCCGCGCCAACTGCGGCGCCCGATGAGATGCCGATCACGCCGGGCTCTGCGAGCGGGTTGCCGAAGATTGCCTGCATTAAGAGGCCCGAGATTGAGAGGCCGGCGCCGACGAGCGCGGCCATCGCGACTCGTGGAAATCGAATTGCCCAGAGCGTCTGGTCGCCCGCGGCGTGCGAGGGCAGTGGCAGCCAATCGATGCCAATTCTGTGCAGCAACGAGCCGAGCACCTCGAGCGGGGGTATGGCGAGTTGGCCGGTGCCGGCCGACGCGAGAAGGGCGAACGCGAGCGCAACAGCAAGGGCGAGAAAGAGCACGCTCTTGGTTGTGCGCAGCGAAGACGGTGTCGAGGCTGAATTTTTCATGTTGTTCCGAGCATCTATCCTATCTCTTCGGCTACGCTTAGTAACATCTGATGAAAGGTGTTCTGGGGTGCTGAACTTGAGAACTCGCGTGTCGAGCCGTCGTATTGGGCTCGCCGCATCTATGGTGACCGTCGCTGCCCTGTTGCTCACTGGGTGCCAGACCGCGGGTACAGGGGGCGCAGCGCACATTGCTGAGACGGCAGAACTGCCGCCACTTTCATCGCTGACGCCCATTGCAGACCCCATTGCATGGGAGGGCCCGACCACAGCGGTGATTGGTGGCCCGAGCCTCGCTGCAATCGCCGATCGCCCCGAGCAGCAACTGCCTGTGACTGTGGTCTCGCACGATGCCACTGGTGACCGCGAGGTGCAGGTAACTGACACCTCGAGACTGCTTGCACTCTCACTCACAGGTACCGTTGCCGAGCTGGTCGATGCCTACGGTTTGGCTGGCAATCTTGTCGGTCGCGATATTTCTACCCAGCTTGCTGGTTACGAGGATCTGCCGGTCGTGACGAAGGCAGGCCACTCGATCGATGCTGAGGGTGTGCTCGCGCTGAACCCGACACTGGTGATTACCGACGGTTCCATCGGGCCGACCGACGTGGTGTTGCAGTTGCGAGACGCGGGTATACAGGTCGTTACTGTGTCGCGCGCGATCGACCCAGAGAGTACGTATGAGTTAGCTCGCGAGGTAGCCGCGGCGCTCGGGGTGGCCCCGCTCGCAGATGTGCTCAATGAGCAGCTGCAGCAGGCGATCGCTGCAAAAGAGACCGAGATTGCGAGGCTGCTGCCCGACGATGAAGCGCTCAGGCCGCGCGTCGCGTTTCTGTACATTCGTGGCGCCGCGGGCGTCTACTATCTCTTTGGCGAGGGCAGCGGCATCGATTCGATGATCGAATCGCTCGGGGCGGTAGACGTGGCGAAAGAGATCGGTTGGGTCGGCGAAAAGCCGCTGACCGACGAGGCTCTTGTCTCGCTGAACCCAGATGTGCTGCTCGTGATGACAGACGGGCTCGAGAGTGCGGGGGGTGTCGACGGGCTGATTGCGGCGCAGCCAAGCATCGCGCTCACGAACGCGGGGAAGCACCGCCGCATCGTTGACGTTGCAGACACGCTGATCTTTGCGGGTGGCACGCGTATTCCCGACGTGCTCGATGGCCTTGCCCGCGCGCTGTATGCACCTGATTCGCTATAGGCGACGCACCGCGTCGCCGCGATCAGGTGCTGGCTCACAAGCCAGCCGACGTGCGAAGCGCGGAGGGGATTCGCTATAGGCGACGCACCGCGTCGCCGCGATCAGGTGCTGGCTCACAAGCCAGCAGACGCGTGTACGCTTAAGTGCACGCTTTAGAGCGTCGATAATGCATCTGAAACTGGGAGGGCGCGTGGCCGAAGGGCACGAAACACGAGCTGCTGCACGCAAAGCGAGAGCTGCTGCTGAGCCGCACCGCGTCTCGCCAGGGGTAGATCGCTTCGACGCGGTCGAAAGGCGTGCACGTGTTGGTGTGCACCGAGTCATCGGTCGCCCGCGCCGCTTCTGGTTGTATCTGGTCAGTGCGCTTGTTGGCATCGTTCTGCTCACCGGCGGCGGCATTCTCGCGTTGCAGGTGACGGGTGCGAACCTGCACAACATGGGCGGCTCTGACACCCAGGCCGAAACCACGAAGAAGCCGGTTGCCGTCAAGGCAGAACTTGACCCTACGGCCCCGGTCGTTGTGCTGAACGGCACAGGTATGGGTGGTTTCGAATCGATCGTTGACGGTGCCATTACCCAGAACGGCTGGGGGCAGATTCTGTTCTCGGCTCCCGCTGCCGCCAACGACGTGCAGATTTCAGCAGTGTTTTATTCGGCCCCCGAAGACGAGGCCGCTGCCCTTGGGCTCGCGAAAGAACTCGGCGGGGTCTCGACCTTCCAGAGTTCTGAATACGACGAGTACGGCGCAAGGCTGATCGTGCTGCTCGGTGCAGACTATGCGGGCCCCGGCAGCGATCAACTCGTGCTTCCTGAGGCAGTTACCCAATAACGTGTTGCGCGGGATCGGCGGGTCGATCCTCGTGCTGAAAAAATTTGGCGCCGTGTTCGCCGCGAGCGTGCAGCAATTCTTGCACTCTCAGGGGGCGAGTGCCAGAATTGTATTAGCAGTCTGGAAACCTGAGTGCTAATAACTCATGTGGGGTGTGGCAAGATGCTGCACCGCAACACCAACTATGTCCCAGGAGGACGCACACATGGCAAAGATCATTGCGTTTGATGAGGAAGCACGTCGCGGTCTTGAGCGCGGTCTGAATATTCTCGCTGACACTGTCAAGGTGACGCTTGGCCCGCGCGGTCGCAACGTCGTGCTCGAGAAGAAGTGGGGCGCACCCACGATCACCAATGATGGCGTTTCGATCGCCAAAGAGATCGAGCTTGAAGACCCCTACGAGAAGATCGGTGCTGAGCTCGTTAAAGAGGTCGCAAAGAAGACCGATGACGTCGCAGGCGACGGCACCACCACCGCAACCGTGCTCGCTCAGGCACTCGTGCGCGAGGGCCTTCGCAACGTGACCGCTGGTGCTGACCCGATCGCCATCAAGAAGGGCATCGAAAAGGCCGTTGCAGCCGTCAGCGCACAGCTGCTCGAGAACGCCAAAGAGATCGAGACCACCGACGAGATCGCCGCTACCGCTTCGATCTCGGCTGCAGACGAGCAGATCGGCCAGCTCATCGCTGAGGCCATCGACAAGGTCGGCAAAGAGGGCGTTGTCACTGTCGAGGAGTCGAACACCTTCGGCACCGAGCTCGAGCTGACCGAGGGCATGCGCTTCGACAAGGGCTACCTGTCGGCATACTTCGTCACCGACGCAGACCGCCAAGAGGCCGTCTTTGAAGACCCCTACATTCTCATCGTCAACAGCAAGGTCTCTAACATCAAAGACCTGCTGCCCGTCGTTGACCCCGTAATTCAGTCGGGCAAGCAGCTGCTCATCATTGCTGAAGACGTCGAGGGCGAAGCGCTTGCTACCCTCGTGCTCAACAAGATTCGCGGCATCTTCAAGTCGGCAGCGGTCAAGGCTCCCGGCTTCGGTGACCGCCGCAAGGCAATGCTGCAGGACATCGCTATTCTCACCGGTGGCACCGTCATCAGCGAAGAGGTCGGTCTCAAGCTCGAGAACGCAACCCTCGACATGCTCGGCACCGCACGCAAGGTCATCATCACCAAAGATGAGACCACCATCGTGCAGGGCGCAGGCGAAGAAGAAGCAATCGCCGGCCGTGTCGCCCAGATTCGCCGCGAGATCGAGAACACCGACAGCGACTACGACCGTGAGAAGCTGCAGGAGCGCCTCGCGAAGCTCGCCGGTGGTGTTGCAGTTATCAAGGCTGGCGCTGCAACCGAGGTTGAGCTCAAGGAGCGCAAGCACCGCATCGAAGACGCCGTTCGCAACGCGAAGGCAGCCGTCGAAGAGGGCGTGCTGCCCGGTGGTGGCGTCGCGCTGATTCAGGCTGGTAAGGCAGCATTCGCTTCGCTCGAGCTCTCGGGCGACGAGGCTGTTGGTGCGAAGATCGTGCAGGCTGCTATCGAGGCTCCGCTGCGCCAGATCGCGCTGAACGCTGGCCTCGAGCCCGGTGTTGTCGCTGACCGCGTGGGCAACCTGCCCAACGGCCACGGCCTCAACGCCGCAACCGGCGAGTACGGTGACCTGGTCGCACAGGGCATTCTTGACCCTGCCAAGGTGACCCGCTCGGCACTGCAGAACGCTGCGTCGATCGCTGGCCTGTTCCTCACCACCGAGGCTGTCGTTGCTGACAAGCCTGAGCCTGCTGCGGCTCCGATGGGTGACCCGTCGGGCGGCATGGACTTCTAAGTCTCTGCTTACCTCTAGGCGGGGTCGCACCTTCGGGTGCGGCCCCTCCTTTTGTTTGGGGGCACGCCTGGCGTGGTCGGGGCGCTCGGGTTGCCCCTCTGCGGGAACTCCGCCGTCGGCACGGCGATCCTCGCGTGAAAACACGGAGATCAACGGAAACAATGGGCGGATCCAAGAAATTCATCCGTGATTTCCGTTGATCTCCGAGTTTTCTGCTGAGTGCACCCGCAACCGTTTGTCGCTCACACTCACGTCAGGCAAGTCGCGAGAATGAGTTTCTGTGGATAACCCCGGGTGGCGCCATCTCATTCGTCACACTGGAGACATGAATCTGATCGAAGAGGTGCGTAGGTTAGGCGGGGCCGCCCGCATCGCCACCCTGCGCGAGCGAGGGTTTAGCGATTATGCACTGCGGGGTGCGATTGGCGGCGGAGAGCTGCTGCGCCCGCGCGGTGGCTGGGTCGCCATACGTAATCTCGAACCCGAGCTGCTTTTCGCAGTGAAACACGGCGTCGTGCTCAGTTGTGTCTCAATGGCGCGGCGCCTTGGTCTCTGGGTTGCCGAAAAGCCCCAACACTTGCACGTTGCAACTCGCACGCCGGGCTCACAGGTGCGCGCTGCAGCGAGAGTGCACTGGGGGCGGCCGCTAATCTTGAGGGCTCCCGGCGCGATCGAAGACTCGTTGCCAAACGCCTTGGGATACATTGCTGACTGTCTGCCAAGGGAAGAGGCGCTAGCTGTATGGGAATCGGCGATCAACAGGGGCTTGGCTGACCTGCAGAGCTTGCAACGTCTGCCGCTTTCAAGCTCAGCGAGAGATCTGCTGTCGGAATGCAGACCGTATTCGGACTCTGGGCTCGAGAGCCTGTTCAAGACTCGCTTGAGATGGCTTCGCGTGCCGATTCGCGCGCAGACCTGGCTGTTCGGACACCGTGTCGACTTCTTGATCGGTGATCGGCTGGTAGTGCAGATCGATGGCAAACAGCACGGTGGAGAACAGAAGGCCTCAGACTATGCTCACGATGCATTGCTGACCCTGAAAGGTTACAAAATTATCAGGGTGAGCTACTCGCATGTCATGCATGACTGGCCCGCGGTGCAGGAGCTAATTCTTGAAGCTCTGGCTCAGGGGTGGCACCTTCGGGTTGCGTAGTTTGGGCAGAGGTGAATCCTGGCTCAGTAAGAATCACGGAGATCGACGGGAATTAAGGATGAATTTGCCCGGATCGTCCGTGATTTCCGTTGATCTCCGAGTTTTCGGGTGGGGGCGATGAGGCAGGGTTGGACTGGGCGCGGGTGGGGGCTATGAGGCAGGGTTGCGCTGGGTGCGGGTGGGGACGTGGTGCAGGGTGCTGGCAGATGGGCGCAAGGCTCAGGGTGCGAGGGAGATGAGGGCGTGCAACTACCTGAGCCGCCGCATCGGTACCGTGTCTTCGGCCGCATCGACCGGGGCGAGCGGCAAAGACACCCTAAACGTCGCCCCGCCACCGGGCGTCTCGTGCACGCTCACCGTGCCGCCGTGCGCCGCGATGATCGACTTCACGATCGAGAGCCCAAGCCCCGAGCCGCCCGTTTCGCGGTTGCGCGACGTGTCGGCGCGCCAGAAGCGGTCGAAGATCTTCGCGCGAAACTGCTCGGGAATGCCCTCGCCGTGGTCGACGATCTCGAACGTCGCCGAGCCGACCGAAGCGTCTGAGCTCACCCGAATCTCGATCGGGCTGCCCTCGGGACTGTAGCGCAGCGCGTTGCCGATCAGGTTCGTGATGACCTGCCGAACCTTGTGCTCGTCGCCGATCACGACGGGAGACGCCGCATCCTCAAAGGCCGTCACCTCGCGATCGGGCGCCTGCGCGTGGGTGTCGAGCGCCGCGTCAGAGGCGATCTTGTTGAGTTCGAGCGGTGTCGCCTCGAGCGGTCGCTTTTCGTCGAGCCTCGCAAGCGCGAGCAGATCATCGACGAGCGAGCCCATGCGAATGGCCTCTTTCTCGATGCGCTCCATCGCCTGATCGAGCTGTTCACCCTCGGTGAGCCAGCCATGGCGGTACATCTCGGCGTAGCCGCGCACCGACACGAGCGGCGTGCGCAGCTCGTGACCGGCGTCACTGATGAAGCGTCGCATCTGCTCAATGGTGTGCTGTCGCTCTTCGAACGACGTGTCTATTCGGTCGAGCATCACGTTGAGCGATTGCCCCAGGTGGCCGACCTCGGTGTGCGGGCTCGCGACGAGAATGCGTTTCGAGTAGTCGCCGCGTGAGATCTCGAGCGCGGTCTGTTCGACCTCGGCAAGGGGTGCGAAGGTGTTCGTGACGAGGATCCGCGTGAGCGCTGCGCCCAACAGCAGTACGGCGATGCCAAACCCCGAGAACACCAACGCGAAGGCCGCCATGGTGCGGTTCGCCTCAGCGGTCGAGAGCGAGATGAGCAAGGTGAAGGCCGGGGTGCCCTCCTGCGCCGAGTTGATCGGCCCGACGACGGTGTGCCAGTCGAGCCCCTCCTTGCCCTGGATCGTGAACACCTGGTTGGGGTGTTGCGCCGCATACTCCGGCAGGATCTTCGGCAGCGTCGGCGAAAGCTCGCCATCTCGCGCCTGCGTGTTATCGCAGAGAATCTCACCACTGCCGTCGAGCACGGCGACATAGAACTTTGGGCTTGCCGATTGCACGTCTTCACACCGAAGGTCGCGAGTGTCGGCACCGGCGCTCAGCACGAACTTCGGGTTGCTCAGCACCTGCTGCAACTCTTTGTCTTGTGTCGCGATGAGCTGCGGGCGCAGAAACGACTGGGTGCCGATTCCCGCGACGATGAGGCCGAGCGACAGGATGAAGACGGTGACCCCGGTGATCTTCGCCCTCAGGGTGATGTCGTTCCAGCGGGCACCGAAGCGGCCCCGGGGCGGATCGCCCTCGGGGCCGTTCTGGGTGGCCTGATATGCAGCCAACGACTTACTTCGCGTCGGTCTTGAGCATGTAGCCGAAGCCGCGCTTCGTCTGAATGAGCGACTCACCGGTGAGCGGGTCGAGCTTGCGGCGCAGGTACGAGATGTAGGACTCGACGATGCCTGCGTCGCCGTTGAAGTCGTACTCCCACACGTGGTCGAGAATCTGCGCCTTCGACAGCACGCGGTTCGCGTTCTGCATCAGGTAGCGCAGCAGCTTGAATTCCGTCGGGCTGAGCTCGATCGGACTGCCGGCGACGCGCACCTCGTGCGTGTCCTGGTCGAGCACGATTGGGCCGGTCTCGAGCACGGCCTCTTCGTCTTCTTGAATGGTGCGACGAAGAATGGCTTTGATCCTCGCAATAATCTCGTCGAGACTGAACGGCTTCGTGACGTAATCGTCGCCGCCGACAGTGAGCCCCATCACCTTGTCTTCGGTATCGTCTTTCGCTGTCAGAAAGCCGTGCGAGCGCAGGCGCTTCGTTACGCTGAAGCCGTTCATATCGGGCAGCATGACATCGAGAATGATGAGATCTGGCTCTTCTTCGAGAACAGCCGAGATGGTTTGCGCGCCGTTGCCGACCGCGCGCACTCCGAAGCCGGCGAAGCGCAGGCTGGTGCTGAGCAGCTCGCGAATGCTCGGTTCGTCGTCGACGATGAGAATGCGAGGTCCCTTGTGCTGAGTGTTCATGTTCTCAGTCTCTGAAAGTTTGCTATGAGCTTGCTGAATGTCACGAAAGCTACTCTCGTCCGCGCGAGAACCAGCGGCGCAGCTCTTCGCGCCCGTCGATACCGAGTTTCGTGTAGACGTTCGTGAGGTGCGTTTCGACCGTTCTCACCGAAAGCTGCAAGCGCTCGGCGATGTACCGCGACGAATAGCCGAGCGCAGTGAACAGAGCGATCTCGCGCTCGCGGCCGGTGAGCTGCGAGACGGAGGCAATGGCATCCAGATGCCGAGTTCAGAGAGTAGGCGTTCGTCCGCGTCTGCGTCGCTGCCTTCGGCCCGCATGAGCGATCGAATATGGGCGAGGATCGCCGGGCCCACTGGCTGGTCGACCAGTGGCGCCAGCTCCTCTGCCCTGGCGAGCAGAATCGGGTCATGACGAGCGGTTTGGTGTGCGATGAGGTCGAGCACTTTGAGTTCGACCAGGGGCAGGTTCTCGTT
>JAPXTT010000024.1:0-10003 GCA_033812395.1 Leucobacter sp.
CCAGGTGCCACCGGCAAACACCACCTGCTCGGCTGACACGCTCTTGCGACCCCGGCCGAGCCCCGGCCACGCCCCGCTGCGCTCGGTGGTCACGGTGAAACCGCCGCCGCGCCTCGGCACCACCGCTGTCACAGTGCGCAGTGGCTCGATCGTGACCCCCCGCCGCTCGGCAAGCGCGAGATAGTTCTTCATGAGCGTGTTTTTCGCGCCCACCCTGCAGCCGACCATGCAGTTGCCGCAGAAGGTACAGCCGGTGCGATCTGGCCCTTCGCCTCCAAAAAAGGGATCGGGCACACGCTTGCCTGGCTCACCGTAGAAAACGCCAGTCGGCGCTAGCCGAAACGATGCCTCGACGCCGAGGTCTTTCGCCGCGTCTCTCATGAGCTGCTCAACCGGCCCCACCGCGGGATACTGCTCGACGACGCCGAGCATGCGCTTGGCCTTCGCATAGTGGGGCGCGAGTGCCCCCTGCCAGTCGCCCTCAGGCCACTGGCGATCCTCGAAAAATTCTGGCCCTGGCTGGTACAGGGTGTTCGCGTAGTTCAGCGAGCCCCCGCCAACCCCGGCTCCCGCCAGAATCATGACGTGCGGCAGCTTGTGAATACGCTGCACGCCAAAGCAACCAAGCTTCGGCGCCCAGAGATATTTGCGCACGTTCCAGTTGGTCTTCGCGAAATCGTTGTCTTCGAAGCGGCGACCCGCCTCGTAGACGTGCACGCGGTAGCCCTTCTCGTTCAGGCGCATCGCGGCGACCGAGCCGCCGAAGCCTGAGCCGATGACCACCACGTCATGATCGAGTTTGCCCTCGCGTTTAGTCACTTTGGCTCCTTCGCCTGTGTGGTTGAGTGTGCTCCGCCCCCTGAGCCAGCTCCGCCGCCCCCTGAGCCTGTCGAAGGGTAAGGCGCAAACACCCGCAGTGCGCCCGGCAGCATGTCGATGCGCACCGATTCGGTGCCGACCTTCTCACCGTCGGCATAGACAATCAGGCCGGGTGCCGAGATTTCGATGCGCTCGAGACGTCGAGTCAGCACCTCGCTGCGGCCCGCATGCTTCGCTTTCAGCAGCAGCGGGAACAGCCTGAGCAGGCGCGCTCGACTCAGCGGCCCCACGAGCGTCAGGTCGAAGAGCCCATCGCTTGGGTCAGCTTCGGGGCACATTGGCATGCCACCCCCGTAACTGCGGGTGTTGCCTACTGCCGCGAGGATCCCGGGCAGCGTACTGCTCGACTCGTCATCGATTCGCACGTTGAAGTGCAGCGGGCGAAGCCTCGCCAGCTCGATGAGCAGCGCAAGGTAGTAGCGCAGCGCCCCCTTCGGCCATTTGAGGCGATTGGTGCGTTCGCTCACGAGCGCGTCAAAGCCGAGGGCAGCAACGGTGAGAAACTTTGCGCTCCCGTCTGGGCAGTGGGCGCTGCCCACGTCGACGGGCGTCGCCTCACCGGTAAGCACGAGCGCCGCGGCCTCCGCCGCCGAGCCGTGGTGCCCAAAGGGCAGCCCCATCGCTCGAGCAAAGTCATTGCCGGTTCCGGCAGGCACGAGCGCAATCGGCACTTCTGCGTGCGCAATCTCCTCAAGAATCGACGACAGGGTGCCGTCGCCGCCGACCACCACGATCGCATCTGGGCGGTCCCTGACGGCAGCGGCAGCGTGCCGCCTGGTGCTCTCGGCAGAGTCGCCCTCAAGCACCGTCACCTGCGCACCCAGCTCGCGCAAGCGCCGCACGGCCAGCTCTGCCGCTGCTTCGCCCCGCCCCTTGCCAGCCGCGGGGTTCACCAACACGGTGATGTGGGGAGCCAAAGCAACCCCGTGCCCTTCGACAGGCTCAGGGCGCGGCCTGGCGCTCTGCTCAGTCAAGCAGCGCACCGGGGTTCATGATGCCCGTGGGGTCTAGCTCTGCCTTGATGGCACGAAGCATGCGCATGCCGGTGGTTCCGATCTCTCGTTCGAGCCACGGCGCATGGTCTCGCCCGACTCCGTGGTGGTGACTGAGCGTACCACCGCTCGCGACCAGTGCGTCGTTCACGCCCGACTTCACTGCCTCCCAAACCGAGAGCTGATCGCCCTTGATGCCCGCGACAATCGTGAAGTACAGTGCGGCGCCCGTCGGGTAGATATGCGAGACGTGGCAGAGCACGAGCGATTTGGCACCGTGCGCCGCGAACCCCGAAGAAATAGCCTCGCTGACGGCGCGCTTCAACGCCTCGAGATTTGCCCAGGTAGTTGCGGTCTCGAGGGTCTCACAAAACACACCGTGGTCGAGCAGCGAGTCGCGCAGGTACGGCGCGCCGAAGCGCCCCTTGATCCACGCCTCGGCGGGGTCAGCTCCCGTAGAGATGCCACCCGCTGCGCGCAGCACCTCTGCGGTGCGCGCATGCCTGCTCGCGACGTCGGCTGCCGCGCCCTCGAAGACGGTGACCGCGCTGCAGCCGCCCGACATCGCTTTACCGATGCGCCCGTGCTGCGCGAGACTCACACCCGTCTCGGCCTCGTCCGAGAGACGTATCACCGTGGGCCCGGTGCCGAGCTGCGCCACTTGCCGCAGGGCTGCCGCACCCATCGCGAAGTCAGGAAACGTCCACCCTTCGAAGGCTTTCGTTTCGGGCACGCGGTGCACGCGCAGCGTGAGCTCGGTGATCACCCCAAAGATGCCTTCGGAGCCAAGGAACACTCGCGCGAGATCTGGCCCGACCGAGGTGCCAGGCGCCACCCCAAGCGTCAGCTCACCGGTCGGTGTCGCGACGCGCATGCCGAGCACCATGGTGTCGAAGCGCCCGTTGCCTGATGAGTTCTGGCCTGACGATCGAGCGGCCGCAAAGCCGCCGAGCGTTGCGTAGAGAAAGCTCTGCGGAAAATGTCCGAGCTCGAAGCCGTGTGCGGCCAGCAGCCGCTCAGCCTCTGGGCCTGTGGTGCCAGCGAGCATGCGTGCCTCACCGCTCACCTCGTCGAGATGCACGAGCCCGCTCAGGCGACGCAGATTCAATGCGATCACCGCGCGGTGCGAGCCGCGTTCGGGGTCGAGCGCGCCAACAACACTGGTGCCGCCCGCAAACGGAATCACCGCGAGGTCACGCGCGGCAGCAAGCTTGAGCACCGCGAGCACCTCTTCGTGCGATGCCGGCGACACCACCCCATCGGGTGCCTGCTGCTCGCGCTCGCGCCTGCGCAAGAGGTCGGGGGTCGATTTGCCACCCGAGTGGCGCACGCGCGCCTCGGCTTCGACGCTGACGTGCTCTTCGCCCACCACCTCAGCGATCGCGGCGGCATCTTCATCGCTGAGCAGAGAGGGGGCGAGCACAATCTCTTCGAGCTGCGCAGCCGGGGCGGCCTTGGGCACCCGCCCGAGCTTCATGGGCAGCAGCGCGCGCACCGCGAGTGGCAGATCTTTTGCGAGCGCGGCGTCGCCCCAGCCGTTCCAACGCATTGGCGCTTCAGGCGGCACGGTAACCGGCGCGCCAATCAGGCCAGAAGGATCAGAAGTTTCTGAGACAGAAGTCACACTCATGCGTTACAGTGTGACACATTATGCAAAATCGTCAAGTGCTAAACGTGCTCGCATACGAGCCACCCACCTGGGGCGACACCGAGCTGCGCATGCTTGATGCTGCAGCCGAGTTGATCACGACCCGCGGCATCGACGGCCTGAGCGTCACGGTGCTCGCAAAAGCCGCTGGCGTCAGCCGCCCCACCGTGTATCGCAGCTGGCCCGGCAGCGACGAGATTGTGCGCGCCACGCTGCTTCGGGCAACGATCTCGCTCTTTGAACGCCTCGGCAATTTACCCGGCACCCGCGAGCAGATCACCGATGCAATTGTGCGATTCTCGACGCTCTTTCGCGAAGACCCGCTGTTCAGCTCGCTGCTGCAGCGCCAACCCGAGCTTTTCACCAGGTACAGTCTCGAACGCGTCGGTTCGAGCCAGCGTTTTATGCTGCGCTGGATCGCGACCGCCGTCGAGGCAGGCCAGGCCCACGGCTCGGTGCGCAAGGGTGTGTCGGGCGATCTCGCGGTCATGCTGCTGCTCGTTGCGCAGTCGGCAACGCTGTCGCATCGAGCGGTGTCGTCGCTCATCGGCGACAACGAACTCGACCAGCAGTTGCGCACTGCAATCGACAGCTATCTACGAGCTGAGGCATAACCGTGGCGCCGCGCACGCACGCCCCGAGCATGCCCACGCCCCGGGAGTCATCGCTGCTCACCACCGACCGCAGAGCACGCGATTTCGACGCGCTCAGCACAAGCGACCGTAACGTTGACGTGCTCGTGATCGGTGGCGGCGTAACCGGGGCGGGCGTTGCACTCGACGCCGCCAGCCGCGGTCTCGACACCGTGCTCGTTGAGGCGCACGACCTCGCATTCGGCACGAGCCGGTGGAGCTCAAAGCTCGTGCACGGCGGTCTACGCTACCTCGCCTCTGGAGACTTCGCGGTCGCCGCCGAAAGCGCCCGCGAACGCCACCTGCTCATGACAAGGATCGCACCTCACCTCACCCACGCACTCCCCCAGCTAATGCCATTCGTGCCCGGGGTGAGCGTAAAGCAGCGGGCCACCACCCGCATCGGTTTCGCGCTCGGAGACGGCCTCAGAAGATGGGCTGGCACCCCCTCCGCGCTTCTCCCCCCGCCCCGGCGCATCGGCGCAGAAGAAGCACTGCGGCTCGCCCCCGCGCTGAAACGGGACGGTCTGCGAGGCGGCATTCTCTCACCCGACGGGCAGCTCGAAGACGACGCGAAGCTTGTGGTCACGATCGCGCGCACCGCCGCGGCCTACGGTGCGCGCATACTGACAGGGGTTCGCGCAAGTGAAGTAACCGGTGACGCTGTGACGCTCACCGACACCGCAACGGGCTCGGCGCTGCGACTGCGCGCCCGGGTCGTGATCAACGCAACCGGAGTGTGGGCGGCAGATATCGACGCCAGCATGCGCCTGCGCCCGAGCCGAGGTACCCATCTCGTGTTTGATGCGGCGACCTTTGGCAGCCCGACCGCAGCGCTCACGGTGCCGCACCCGGGCTCGACGAGCCGCTTCGTGTTCGTGCTGCCGCAGCGACTCGGCCGAGTCATTGTGGGGCTCACCGATGAAGCCGCGCCCGGACCGGTGCCCGATGTGCCGGCGCCAGAGCAACACGAAATCGATTTTCTGCTCGAGACCGTGTCGACGGCACTTGAGCGGCCGCTCGCTCTGGCAGATGTGCGCGGCACATTCGCGGGGTTGCGGCCGCTCATAGCACCGCCAAAGAGTGCGGGCGAAGACGGCGCAACAGCAGATATCTCTCGCAGGCATCACGTCGCAGTGTCTGCACACGGCATCGTCAACGTGCTCGGCGGCAAGCTCACGACGTACCGCGCGATGGCAGAAGATGCGGTGGATCTCGCTTGCACACATGCAGGGCTGAACAATGCGGGCAGCGTTACACGGTGGCTGCCGCTCGTGGGCGCCCCGGGCTCGGCGCTGTCGCCGCAGGCCCAGGCCGAGATCCTCGCAGAATCGTGCGAGCACCCAGGTGAGCGCATCGCGCCCGGTATCGACGTTACTCGCGGCGAAGTCGCGTTCGCGGTGCGCGCCGAGGGTGCAAGAAACCTCGACGATGTGCTCGACCGGCGCACCAGAATTGGGCTGGTCGCAAAGGACCGCGACGCCGCCTACGACGCGGCTGCAGAGCTTGTCGAGACCGCGCTTCGCACGCGGTAGGCCTTCGCGTTTGCCGAGGGCACGCCGATCGGCTAGCATCCTGTCATAACCGAACGTGCGTTCAGTTAGCCGTTCGAAGAGGTTCGGATTAGCTCCGGGGTGATATTCATGCAGCTTCCGCTCAATGTAGCGCCAAGCGTGACGCACGCTGACAGTCTCGATTCGTTCAGGGCAGCGGTAAATTCTTCGTTTGTGCCGCTGCAGGTCGATTCAGATGCTGATGGCCCGTTTAGAGCAACACTCTCTGCCGCAGGCGCCGACGGCGTCGTGTTCACCGAGGTCAACGCAAAGCCGCAGCTCGTGCAACGCACCGCTCAGACCATCGAAGACGGCGGCAGCGGCTTCTACAAGGTCAGCCTGCTGCTCTCGGGCACGGGCATATTGATTCAAGACGGTCGCGAGATCGTGATGCAGCCGGGCGACCTCTCGTTCTACGACACCTCGCGCCCCTACTCCCTGCTCTTCAACGAGCAATTTCGAAACCTCATCATGATGTTTCCAAAGGATCGCCTTGAGTTTCCGACGGCGCTCACCGATGCGCTCACCGCGGTGTCGCTGTGCGAACAGCACGATCTCGCGAAGGCAATCGCACCGTTCATCGCCGAGACCTCGCCGCAGCTGGCCCAACTGCCCTCAGTCGCACGCACCAAGCTCGCTCATACCAGCCTCGAACTCATCAACACGATGCTCTCGGCGATTCTCGACGTCGAGCAGTCGCCCCGCACCCCGCACGAGGCACTGCTGCAAAAGATCTACGGTCATATCGCAGCAAACCTCGGCTCGGCAGAGCTCTCGCCGGGCACCATCGCAGCCGCGCACTACATTTCGGTGCGGCACCTGCACGCGCTCTTCGCCGAACACGACACCACGGTGTCAACCGTGATCAAGCAGCGCAGGCTCGAGCACGCTCGCGCAAACCTCACCGACCCCGCGCTGCGCGGGCACACCGTTGCTGCGATCGCGACCCGCTGGGGCTTCGTCGACGCCGCGCACTTCAGCCGAGTCTTCAAACAGCACTACGGCATCTCTCCGAGCGAGCTGCGGGCACAGTAGGCGTTCGCTCGCGGCAATTTGCGTCGCTCAGCGCCGGGTACTTGTCTGCCCGTGCACGACCAGGAAATCCGCCTGCAATGCCCAGCGTGGTGGGCGATACTTGAGCCATCGACCGCCTGAAGTCGCAAAAGTAAGAGGAATCCAATGACGCATACCCCTGACATCACGCATACGCGCGGCAAGCGCGTGAGCACGCCAACCGAGGCGACGCACCCACTCGATCCGTTCAATGCGGGCGAAATTGCTGCCGTGCGCGACGTTCTCGCCGCAGCGGGCCTCATGACCGAGCACATGCGCATGGCGATGCTGCTGCCCGTCGACCCGAGCAAGGCAACCCTCGCAAAGTGGAAGCCGGGCAAGGCGTTCGAGCGTAAGGCAGTCGTCACACTGCTCGACCGCTCAGACGGCACGCACACCGAGGTGGTTGTCTCGATCACCAAGAATCAGGTCGTGAAGAGCACCGTGCTGCCTCACACGCCCGAGCGCGGGCAGGCTGCCGTACTCATGGAGGAGTTCTTCGAGGTCGGCGACCTCGTGAAGGCAAACCCCGAGTGGCGTGCGTCTATGGAGCGTCGCGGCTATGGCGAATACATCGACACGGCGTTCTGCTCACCCCTCGCGCCGGGCTACTTCGAAGACGAGCCAGAAGACGAGGGCCGCCGTTACCTACGCTCGCTCACCTACCTGATTCCGAACGAGGGCGACAGCCCCTGGGCGCACCCGGTCGAGGGCCTCATCGTGAAGGTCGACATGGTGAAGCGCGAGGTGTTCAAGGTCTACGACGACCCGAACGCACCGGCTACCCCGATGGCACACGGCAACTACAACCTCGAGGCTCAGGGCCCCGAGCGCACGAGCCTCAAACCAATCGATATCACGATGCCAGAGGGCCCGAGCTTCTCGGTTGACGGCAACAGCGTGCAGTGGGAGAACTGGAAGCTGCACGTCGGCTTCAACTCGCGCGAGGGCCTCGTGCTTAGCAATATCTCGTGGTCAGAGGGCGACGAGGATCGCCCGGTCATCACTCGCGCCAGCGTGCCAGAGATGGTCGTGCCCTACGGCGACGTCGACGAGACTCGCTACTGGGTAAGCTACTTTGACGCCGGCGAGTACCTGCTCGGCCGCAACGCGAACCCACTCGCGCTCGGCTGCGACTGCCTCGGCGTGATTCACTACTTCGACGGCTTCGTGAACGACGATCACGGCAATCCGGTCAAACTCGACCAGGTTATCTGCATGCACGAAGAGGATTACGGCATTCAGTGGAAGCACACCGACCTCGACGGTAATCCCGACGTGCGCCGCAGCCGCCGACTCGTAATCAGCTACTTCGCAACCGTGGGCAACTACGACTACGGCTTCTTCTGGTACTTCTACCTCGACGGATCGATCCAGGTCGAAGCGAAGGCGACCGGCGTCGTGTTCGCGGGCTCGGGTATTCCCGGTGCCGCAAACGCGCACAATACAGAGATGGCACCCGGTCTGCTCGCCCCCGTGCACCAGCACATCTTCTCAGCACGCCTCGACGTTGCAATCGACGGCGAAGACAACACCCTGCACGAGATCGAGGCTGTGCCGATCCCACGCGGCCCACTGAACCCGCGCGGCAATGCGTTCACCTGGTCGAACACGCAGCTCAAAGACGAGCAGGGCGCGCAGCGCATGGCCAATGGCCTCGCGAGCCGCGTCTGGGAGGTGCGAAGTGCGCACCGCACCAATCACACCGGCAAGCCGACCGCCTACTGGCTCGTGCCAGAGGGCAAGTCGGTGCTGCTCGCGCAGCCAGACTCATCGGTCTACGCTCGCGCAAACTTCGCGACCAAGCACCTCTGGGGCACGCAGTACGCCGAGAACGAGATCTTCCCTGCCGGCATGTTCCCAAGCCAGAGCTCGGGTTGGCAGGGGCTGCCAACCTACACGAAGAAGAACCGCAGCCTCGACGGAACCGATATTGTGCTGTGGCACCAGTTCGGCCCCACGCACTTTCCGCGCACCGAGGACTGGCCCGTTATGCCGGTTGACTACTCGGGTTTCTGGTTCAAGCCGCACGGCTTCCTCGACCAGAACCCGACGATGAACCTGCCACAGGATGCACGCTCGGCCTGCGCCAAGGGCGAGGGCGGATGCTGCGCCGACGGCGGATGCGGTTGCTGCAGCGGCGAGGCCTGCAAGTGCGGCGGCGCAAACTGCGGCTGCGGCAAGTAATCTTTCACACCTTTCATTAACCACCCATCTCGAAGGAGAGAACCACATGCACACCTACGAAAGCCTGCTCGAGGCAATCACCGTTGCCGACGGCCGTGAGGTACACGACCCCGCAACCGGTGAGCTCATCGGCCGCGTGCCCGTGAACACAATTGCCGATGTCGACGCAGCGATCGATCGCGCCGAGGCAGCGCAGCCCTCATGGGCGGCACTCAGCGACGAAGAGCGAGTTGGCTACCTCAACAAGATCGCCGATGCCATCGAAGAGAACGCCGAGGCACTCGCCGGTATTCTGTCGCGCGAGCAGGGCAAGCCACTCAACGGGCCGAACGCCCGCTTCGAGGTCGGCGGCTGCGTCGCGTGGACCCGTGTGCCCGCGGGCACCCCCCTGCCAGTCGAGGTAGTGGTTGACGATGGCGACACCTACGCCGAGATGCACTACCGCCCGCTCGGCGTGGTCGGCGCAATCACCCCCTGGAACTGGCCGATGATGATCGCTATTTGGCAGATCATTCCCTCACTGCGCATGGGCAACACCGTCGTGCAGAAGCCCTCTGAGTACACGACGCTCTCGGGGCTCGCGCTCAACCATGTCATCAACTCGGTACTGCCCGCAGGCGTGCTCGAGACCGTAGTTGGCGCTGGCGATCTCGGCGGCCACCTGGTCTCGAGCGATCGTATCGCGAAGATCATGTTCACCGGTTCGACCCGCACTGGCAAGAAGATCATCGAGGCGAGCTCGGGCAACGTCAAGCGCCTGACCCTTGAGCTTGGTGGCAACGACGCTGGCATCGTGCTCGACGACGTCGACCCGAAGGCAATCGCCGAGGGCCTGTTCTGGGGCGCGTTCATCAATACGGGCCAGACCTGTGCGGCGCTGAAGCGCCTCTACGTGCCCGACTCGATCTACGACGAAGTCGTCGACTCACTGTCTGCGTTTGCAGCACAGATGCCCATGGGCGTCGGTCTCGAAGAGCAGAACGTGCTCGGCCCGCTGCAGAACGAGATGCAGTTCAATGTGGTTGACCGCCTCGTCGAGTCGGCGAAGGCCTCGGGCGC
>JAPXTT010000025.1:0-9869 GCA_033812395.1 Leucobacter sp.
GTCGCGTTCAGAACAGCATCGCATTGTGCACGCGGTGTTACGAGAGTTGGCAGATGATAATCCTCGTTGGGCAGCGCTGCGTGAGACGCTGTTTGCCTTTCTCGATCACAATTTGCGCTGGAATGAGACCGCGGAAGCCTTGAACCTGCACCGTCAGAGTGTGGTCTATCGTCTGGAACGTGTCGAAGAGGTCACTGGACGTAGCGTTCGTAAGACGAAAGACATCGCAGAGTTTTATCTTGCGCGCACGGCTTGGGAGCAGCTGCGCCGGTCAGGCGCTCATGGTTGAGTATCGGTTTGATTACGCTCGCTTGAAATGGGGGTGTTTTTTGTGCGATTAGATAACAGATGGCTAATCTATGTACGAATGCACAATGAAGCCGCAGGCGCGGCTGGCCTAGCATCGGTCGCAGCATCAGGCTTTTGCAAGATGCCGCTACGAGAAGGTCATCGAAGGAGATGAGTGGAATATGAGTCACATAAGAACCGCCACAAATAGCGCCTTGCGCTCGCGGGTCACCTTGGCAATAGCGGCTACCGCCGTGGTCGCAATCGGTCTAGTCGGTTGCAGTAGTGGCCAGGCTGAAGCGCCGGTTGCAGAACGCGATCTAGGTACCCCAGTTGCGGGTGAAATCGCTGAGGGCGCCCTCGATGGGGTCACCTTGACCTTCGCTGGCTCAGGTGGCGTGTTCCAAGACGGTCAAGATGAGTCGCTCTGGCAGCCATTCGCGAATGCATCCGGGGCTACCGTGCTTATGGACGCATTCGACGCGGGCAAGCTGAAGGCAATGGTAGATGCTGGCAACGTGTCATGGGATGTGGTGAACGCAACGCAGTTCGATACCGCTCGAGGCTGTGGCACGCTGTATGAAGAGTACGACTATGACCAGGTCGACATCTCAAACATTCCTCCCGAGCTCATCACCGACAAGTGCATGACCCCGCAGATTGTGTACGGCCTTGTAGTCGCATACAACACTGAGGCGTTCGGCGATAACCCGCCTACCAGCGCGGCTGACTTCTTCGATACCAAGAAGTTTCCTGGTAAGCGTACGGTGAGCACCTCTACCTACGTCGACCCCCAGGTAGTTGAGTTCGCGATGGTCGCTGACGGCAAAGATCCAAAAGACGCAACCGTCGAAGACATCGAAGCGGCATTCGACAAGTATCGCTCGCTGGGTGACGACGTAATCGGTTGGACCAGTGGCTCGCAGTCGCAGGAATACCTCGAGAGCGGTGAGGCCGTGATGGGTCTTGTCTGGTCAGGCCGCGGCTACGGTGCAGCGAAGAACGGTGGCGCTGTCACCCCGATGTGGGATGAGTGGATGCTGATGGTCGACTCGAACGGCATTCCGAAGGGCGTCAAAGACAAGCAGGCCGCACTCGCAATGGTCAACTACTCGCTCGGTGCAGAACAGCAAGCGAAGATGACCGAACTCACCTCGTACGGTTCAGTGAACAGCAATGCAAAGCCAAAGATGGACGAACTGCTCGACACCTGGATGGTGACGAACCACTACGACACCGCTATTGCCCCGAACGTTGATTTCTGGGTGAAGAACTACGACGCTCTTGCCGCTGCTTGGGCAAACTGGGCCACGGGCAACTGAGGCTGACGCATGACTGACGTATCTGCTGTTGGGGGCTCAGTAAGCGCCCCCAACACGGATGCGGCTCAGCGGCAGCGGGCGCCAAGAAATTGGCGCCCGCTGCTTCTGCTGTTGCCCGCGTTCGTTATCGTTTCGCTGTTCTTTCTCGCACCTCTGGTTGACGTCTTCATTCGCTCAATCACCGACCCGCAGCCCGGTCTGCAAAATTACGTCTGGTTGTTTACGACCGAGGCGAACATGGTCGTCGCGGGCCGCACCTTTGGTACTTCGTTCATCGTCACGATCATCTGTCTGGTGCTCGCGTACCCGTACGCATACCTCATGACGATCGTGACCGATCGCACTCGTAACCTGTTGCAGCTGTTTGTCATGTTGCCGCTCTGGACCAGCATTCTCGTGCGCACGCTCGCATGGATGGTGTTGCTGCAAGACACTGGCCCAATCAACGCGTTTCTCGAGGCTGTATTCGGCATTGGCCCGCTGCCGCTCATTCGCACTACCTTCGGCGTGGCGCTCGGCATGGTGCAGGTGTTGCTGCCATTCATGGTGCTGCCGCTCTACTCAGCGATGGCAAAGATCGATAAGCGACTGCTACCAGCTGCGGCGAATCTTGGCGCCCCTCCGATTACACGGTTCTTCACGGTATACCTACCACTGTCTCGACCGGGTATCTTCGCCGGGTCGGTGACCGTGTTCATTCTCGGCCTTGGTTTCTACATCATCCCAGCGCTGCTTGGTTCGTCGAAAGAAATGATGATGTCTGCTCTGATTCAGCAGCAGATCAGTGTGTTTCTCATGTGGGGTCAGGGCACCACACTGGGTGTGTTCTTGCTGCTCGCCACGATTCTGGTGCTGGTGCTCGTCACAAAACTCAGCAAGGGCTCGAGCCTGTTCCCGGGGGTTGAGAAATGACAATGAAACGAGTGCTAGGCGTATTTGCCGTGCTCATCATTCTGTGGCTCATCGTGCCTACTCTCGTAATTATCCCAATGTCGTTCAACTCGGTGAGTTCGTTTAACTTCCCACCGAAGGGCTGGTCATTACAGTGGTACGAGAACTTCTTCACCGATAAAGCCTGGATGCGGGCGCTGTTCTCGTCACTTCAAGTCGCAATTGTGACCACAATTGTTGCTACCACGGTAGGTGTTCTTGCTTCTCTCGGGCTCGCTAAAGTCAAGTTTCGGGGCAAGGGGCTACTTGAAGGCTACTTTTTGCTGCCAATGATTGTGCCCGGAATTGTGCTTGCAGTCGGTCTGTATTCTCTCTTCCTGCGAATGAACCTGCTTGGCACGCTGCCGGGTTTCGTGCTCGCACACACCATCGTGGCCATGCCACTCGTGATCACGAACGTGATGGCCTCAATGCAAGGCCTCGACCCTAGACTTGAGCAGGCTTCCGCGAGCTTGGGCGCGGGAAAGGTGCGCACTTTCTTTAGCATCACATTGCCGCTCATCGCCCCAGGTGTAACCGCGGGGGCACTCTTCGCCTTCGTTACATCGTTTGACGAGGTGATTCTCTCTCTGTTTATTCAGAGCCCGACTCTACAGACGCTGCCAGTGAAAATCTTCAATAGCGTCACCCAGACTGCAGACCCCACCGTCGCTGCTGTCGCAGTCGTCACGATGCTCACTTCGGTGCTCGTGATGCTTGCAGCCCAGTTCGCGACGAAGAAGAGAAGAAAGCGAGTTGCCGCATGAGCGGTCAGATTCCCCACATCGATGGGCAACACGAGCAAGAGCTACGTAAGGAAGGCCTGAACACCTCAGTGATCTCACTGATCGGTGAGGCAGGTATCAGTCTGAAAAACGTGACGAAACGCTATGGTTCGAAGGCGGTCGTCGACGATATTGATCTCGTTATTGAACCGGGGGAGTTCATGACCTTTCTCGGCCCCTCAGGGTCGGGTAAGACCACGACGCTCAACATGATTGCGGGTTTCACCTCGGTCTCAGAGGGCATGCTGCACATCTATGGCAACCCAGTCGCAAAGCTGCCCCCGCACAAACGCGACATTGGCATGGTGTTTCAGAACTATGCGCTGTTTCCGCATAAGACAGTGGGCGAGAACATTGCGTACCCACTGCAGCGTCGCAAGATCGCAAAAGATAAGCAAAAGCAAATGATCGCTGACGCACTCGCTATGGTGCGTATGGGCGAGTATGGCGATCGCTTTCCCTCGGAGCTCTCGGGCGGCCAGCAGCAGCGTGTTGCGCTCGCGCGTGCGCTTGTGTACGAACCACGTGTGCTGCTGATGGATGAGCCGCTCGGCGCACTCGACAAGAAGCTTCGTGAATGGTTGCAGGCAGAGATAAAACGCATTCACCGCGAAGTGGGCTCGACCTTTGTCTACGTGACACACGACCAAGAAGAAGCGCTTTCGATGTCTGATCGCATCGCTGTCTTCAACAACGGCAAGATCGAACAGGTCGGCTCGGCCGAGCAGCTCTACGAAGCGCCAGAGACGCTGTTTGTCGGTCGCTTTCTTGGTGAATCGACCGTGCTGCTCGGTAAGGGGCAGGCTTTCGGTGACGCTCAGACGGTGATTGAGGTTGCCGGGCACCGAGTGGTTGCCGATGGGCGTCTCGGCGTTGTAGACGCGGCGATCCTCGTTCGACCTGAGAACCTGCGACTCGAATCAGACGGCACCACCGCGGCCGAAGGCGAGAATATGGTGCCGGTCACTATTACTGAGGTGACCTACCTCGGGTCTTCTCGTCGCTACACCGTTGAGTTGCCAGACGGCAGCGAGGGCTCGGTGCGCGTGAGCCACGAGCGCCAGTCTTTTGATCGTGGCGACAGGGTTGCCATGCTCTGGAAGATCGAGTCGGGTGTGTTGCTGACAGATACCGGAGAAGCTGGCGAGTCTACGACCTAAACTCTGCGAAACCCGCAGTAGCGAGTTCAGCCCCCAACCACATGACCGGTGAGCCGGCTGTGAGGTTGGGGGCTGAGCTATTTTCGTGAACCCCTCGTGATCTAGTTCGCTCTATTACTTCAGAACCCGGTACCCGCGGCTCGCGTCGAACCCGTGAATCTCTCGGGTGTCGAGCACCGACATGAAGTCGACGACCTCTGGTGTGATTACCTGGCCGGGTACGAGCACCGGAAACCCGGGCGGGTAGGGAGTCACGAAACCCGCACTGACCACGGTTTCGCCGTTTGCAAGGCGTTCGAGCAGCACCTCAGGCCGCACATACTCGATCGAGCCCCGACGCTGGCCTGTGAAGAAGGCATCGCGCATGTCACCATCGGGCAGTACGGCATCGCTTGCGTACTCTGCAGAGAACGAGCTGAAATCAGGCAACGGCGGCATCGGCACCTCGCCCGGCAAGGGCTCTTCTGGGTCGCGCTGAGCCTGTGCCTCTTCGAAGCGCTCAGCGAGCTTCACGAGCACCTCGATGAGGTAGGCGACGCCGCTTCGAGAGGTGCCGATGTTGGTCATGAACAGCACAGTATTTCGGCTGGTCTTATTGACCTGAATGCCGAATCGATCCATCAGATAGTCGTGCTTGAATGTGTCACCGTCGACTCCGGTGCGCGAAATCTCGACGGTGATGCGGCTTGGGTCGACCACGAACTCGTCGTGCTGCCAGGCACGCCACATGTCTGCGAGGCCACGCCGAAGCGGCATTGCTGCCCCGTTGCCGCGCAGCTCTTCAGGAATCAGATCGTGTGCGGTGAGTACTCGAAAGAATTTGCGCAGTAGCGAGTGCCTGGCGATGGCCTGAGAAAGGCTTGTTGCGAGGTCGAGCTGGCACTGCACAAGTTCAAAACCCTCGAGCTCGACCTGCCTGCGACCGAGGTCGAGTGAGGTCAAAATCTGGTAGTTCGGTGACGTCGAGGTGTGCGTCATGTACGCCTCGTGGAAGGGTTCACGAGCGTCACGCACCCAGTCCCTGTCATAGACGTGAATCATTGAGCCCTGGCGCAGCGAGGTGAGCGTCTTGTGGGTCGATTGCGATGCGTACACGCGCAGTCGCGCATCAGGGGAAGGGATCAGCCGCTCGCTCAGCCACACCTCATCAGGGGCAGGTGTGCCGTCTGCGTGATACAGCCGCTGCTGTTGGTCAGCGTATGCCGCGGCGTGAGCAGAGCTCTTGAGGCGATCTTCGAGGTGCTTCGCCGCGGCCATCGCGGTGCGACGCCTGGTGACGGGGTGAAACGCGGCGAACGCGAACCAGGCTTCATCCCACAAGAACACGAGGTCGGGCTTGATCGCGAGACACTCTGACATGACTCGCTCGACATCGTAGACGATACCGTCGAATGTGCAGTTGGTGAGCGTCACCATGCGCACCTCGTCGAGGCGGCCTGCTGCGCGATAGTCGAGCAACATCTGCTTGATGCTCGACAGCGGCACGGCTCCGTAGAAGGCGTAGTCGTTCAGTGGGTACGCCTCGAGGTAGGCCGGCTTTGCCCCGGTCAGCATGAGCGCGTGGTGGTGAGACTTATGGCAGTTGCGGTCGACGAGCACCACGTCGCCCGGAGAGGTGAGCGCCTGGTGCACGATCTTGTTCGCGGTCGAAGTGCCGTTGGTGACGAAGAACGTTTGCTTCGCGCCGAACGCGCGAGCCGCGAGTTCTTGCGCCTTCTTGAGCGTGTGCACCGGAGCGAGCAACGAGTCAAGGCCGCCCGAGGTCGCGCTCGTCTCAGCGAGCAACAGGTTCAGCCCGTAAAACTCGGCAAGATCTTTGATCCACTTTGAGCCGACTACCGAACCGCCGCGCGCGACTGGCAGCGCGTGAAATACGCCGACGGGGCGCCTCGCGTGGTCTTGAATGGCGGCAAAGAAGGGCGTGTCATAGAGGTGCGATACGCGCCGCAAGAGCGAAAGGTGCAGCTCGAGCTGATCCTCGCGCCTGAACACGCGACGAAACCGGCGTGAGAGGGCGCCCGCGAGGTCTTCGATATTTGCGCCCGCCATCAGGTAGAGGTCGATCTCGGGGCGAATGCTGTGCAGCACGTCAGCAAGGCGCACCACACGCTGTACCGATGAAAGCGCGCTCGATGCCGGGGCGGTGGGTACGTCTGCAGACTGCCACGCGAGCGCAATCGTGTCGCGAAGGTCGCGGCTGAGTGCTTGCGTGCTTCGGCCACTGAAACCGGGGCGAATAATGCAGGCGAGAATGTTCGGGTTTGTCAGCAACGCTGCGATGGCGTCGTCGGCAGACGGTACCACGACGAAGTCATAGATAAACTGGTCAGCCGCAGACCGCAGACGCATATTCTCGGCACGCATCGAGTCGCGGTCGCCTGCGGTGGTCTCGTCGACCACCAGCACCTCGAACCTGGGGCGAGGGTCGCTATCATCGTGCAGATCAAGGCGTTCGTTCTCGTCGAGCGTGTCTTCGTGTGGGTCGTCGGGCACGGTCGAGCCGCGCAGTCGCTGCACGACGCGGCCGATACGGTCGAGCGCAGCCGGGTAATCGCCGGCACTCAGCAGCTCGGCGATGCATCGCACGTAGCGCTGCCCGAAGCCCGCCCAGTACATTTCAATGGTTTCGAGTGCACGCAGATTTCGCGCTATCTCACCATCGCGAGTCAGCGCGCTCTCGTCGTCGCTGCCGAGGGCAATGCGCTTCACCCCGAAACGCAGATACTCCCAAGCATCACTGCGCATGCGCCACGTGCTCGACGGCATTCCAGGGTCTCGTTCTAACTCGCCAGATTCCGACAGCATCGTGGTGATGCCCGCTCTACTGTGCGCACCGGAAAAAGTGCTCTGATCAGAATTCTCTGAAAAACTGTCGTCGAGAAGCGTCATCGCACGATCCTTTCGCGGGGGGCACCGGTACCCATCCCGCAGAGTAGCCACGTTGCCATCGATCTTACGTGCTGACAGATGCCTTATCGTGCAAGTCGAATTTTCGTCTCGTCTGGGCTAAATGTTTCTTGCCGTCGATGGTTCAGTTGATTCACTTGCGAGGATCGGCGGGGGCCTCGAGCACGTAGACTTGGTGGCATGGCAAAAGCGCAAGATCGCAAGCATCGCATCGTCATTCTCGGAGGGGGCCCCGGTGGCTACGAGGCCGCCCTCGCAGGTGCGCAGCTAGGAGCTGAGGTTACCCTGATTGAGCGGGCTGGCGTCGGCGGCGCCACGGTGCTCACCGATGTGGTGCCCTCGAAGAGCCTGATCGCTACAGCGGGTGGGGTGCAGGCGGTTCGTGACGCGGGTCGTCTTGGCGTGCAGACCTTCGTTCCTGGCGGCGACGGTAAACCGGTGCGCCCCGAAACCACGGTGAATCTTGCAGCGGTCAATAAACGGTTGCTCGCGATGGCGGGTGCGCAGTCGACCGATATTCTGCATAGCCTCGAAGAAGCCGGCGTGCGGGTCGTGCAGGGGCAAGGGCGTCTTGACGGCACGAACGCGGTGGTGGTTTCGACTGGACACAGCGGTGAGGGCACAGACTTTGACCGCGTAGATGCCGACACCATCATTGTCGCGGTGGGCGCAAGCCCGCGTGAGCTCGACAGTGCAAAACCCGATGGTGAGCGCATTCTTACCTGGAAGCAGCTGTATAACCTGCAAGCCATACCTGAGCACCTCGTGGTCGTCGGCTCGGGTGTGACAGGTGCCGAGTTCGCTAACGCCTACCGTACGCTCGGCTCAGAGGTAACCCTCGTGTCAAGCCGCGAGCAGGTGCTGCCCGGTGAAGACCCAGATGCCGCCGCCGTGATTGAGAGAGAGTTTGCAAAACTTGGCATGCACGTCATGTCAAAGTCTCGTGCGACTTCGGTGACCCGTACCGAGAGCGGCGTGCTCGTCGAGCTTGAAGACGGTCGTACCATCGAGGGGTCGCACTGCCTCATGGCGGTCGGTTCTATACCGAACACCGCAGGCATCGGGCTGCGAGATGCGGGGGTTGAGCTTACCGAGAGCGGCCACATCCGTGTGAATAAGGTTGCCCGCACGCGGGTGCCATCGATTTATGCAGCCGGCGACTGCACCGACTTCTTTCCTCTCGCATCGGTTGCCGCCATGCAGGGCCGCACCGCAATCATGCACGCGCTCGGCGATTTCGTGCGCCCCATTGATTTGCGCAACGTCGCAGCAAACGTGTTCACCTACCCTGAGATTGCGACTGTCGGCTGGAACGAGCGCTCGCTCGCAGACAACAGCGACCTCGCGAAGGCCGTTTCGCATACGATACCTCTGAACACGAACCCCCGCGCGAAGATGATTGGGCTGTCTGAGGGCTTCGTGAAGCTGTTTGCGTGGCAGGCTTCGGGCACCGTGATCGGTGGCGTGATCGTTGCGCACCGCGCTAGTGAGCTGATCTTTCCGCTTGCCCTCGCCGTCGAGCACCGTCTCACGGTCGATCAGGTAGCCTCGGCGTTCACCGTGTACCCGTCGATGACAGGTGCGATCACCGATGCCGCTCGCGCAATGCACCGGGGTGCTCTGTGAGTTCTGCCTCCCGTCTTTCTCAGAGCGCGCCGCTTGGGCGGCGTGCGTTTGGTGGCGTCGTGGCCGCGGCATTTGTTGGGGTGCTCGCCGCGTGCGCTCAGAAGAAGCCAGCCGCGGTGCCCTCGGTGAGCGGTGTGACTGCTGCCGTGACAGTTGCGGTGATCGACAACAAGTTCGAGCCCGCAGTAGTCGAGATCAAGCCCGGCCAGGCGGTGCGCTGGGTGTTCGCGGGGGTTATGGAGCACGACGTCGTCGCTGCAGACGGCAGCTTCGTGAGCGAGCTGCAGACCGAGGGCGAGTACGTGCACGTGTTCGATCAGGCGGGGGAGTACCCGTACGACTGTTCGGTGCACCCCGAGATGACGGGCGTTGTTACCGTTCGCTAGTCGGCTGGGCTGGGGTGCTGCCCCGACCGAACGGGTCGCTGCCCCGACCGAAAGGGTCGCTGCGTTGACTGCTCGATCTGCTTGCTTCATGTGCCACAGCATCGACAGCGCGACGCCACGCCCCGCCCATTGGATAGGAAGACGCCGAGTGGATAGCTTATCCACCGGCGTTTTCCTATCCATTTGCGGGTTAGGTATCCATTCGGCGAGGTGGCGTCTGATCCCTCGGTCGCGCCCTCGGCCGAGGTTTAGGGTCTCGGCGCCGCCAGGCGCACTGATTCCAACCGCTCGGCAGGCGTCGGCGCCGGGTGCACCGTGATGAGTTCGTCGGCATCGGCGTGCTTCGCGAATGCCGCAAGCTCTTCGCGCACCCGATCGGGCCCCCCGATCGCGGTGTAGCGCAGCATCTCTCGAATCTGCTCGCCGGCGGGGGTGTCGAACAGGGCGCCAGCCTCGTCCGCAGTC